>CAZZFI010000029.1:0-8702 GCA_964653475.1 uncultured Candidatus Saccharibacteria bacterium
CAATGGACGAGAAGAATAACAAAAATCTAACTAAGGATTTAGAGCTTATTGCTTACGAGCTGAGAAAAGATACAATCAACATGTTATCTGAAGCTGGATCTGGACATTTGGGAGGAGCTTTCAGTATTGCAGATATCATTACAAGTTTGTATTTCCATGTAGCAAAAGTTGATCCTCAAAACCCGAATTGGGAGGACAGAGATTATATTTTGCTCTCCAATGGACACGTTTGTCCGATTTTGTACGTAGCCTTGGCAAGGAAGGGGTATTTCCAGAAAGAAGAACTTTCCAGATTACGAAAAGTTGATTCATTACTTCAAGGTCATCCAAAACTCGGCATCCCTGGAATTGAGAATACAAGCGGACTATTGGGCCAGGGACTTTCTCAAGGATTAGGAATCGCATTAGGTCTTTATATGGATAGAAATCCAAACCAAGTTTTTGTTTTAACTTCAGATGGGGAACATCAGGAAGGTCAATTATGGGAAGCAGTTATGGCCACTGCAAAGTGGGAACTAAGTAATCTAACAGTAATTGTAGACAGAAACCAAATCCAAATTGAAGGCTACACTGAAGACATAATGCCTCTAAACAGCCTGAAAGAAAAATACGAGAGTTTCGGATGGGTTGCGGTTGAGATTGATGGGCATAATTATTTAGAAATAATTCCTGCGCTCGAATTCGCAAGAAAAGCAGACAGACCTGTAGCTATTATTGCTCACACAGTAGCCTCGAAGGGGGCTGGTTTGATAGAAGGTAAACATGAATACCACGACTGGAAAAACGATCCAGAAGAAACAAAAAGAATCATTGAGACTCTTGATAAAACAATTAATGAGTTAAAAAGTAAATAATGGCAAACTACCTATTGGACAATTTTGAAGAAGAATCCTCACTCGAAAAAAGGGCAATCCGTGAAGGGTTCGGAGAAGCGATAGTGCGAGTTGGAGCTAAAAATGAAGATGTAGTTGTATTAAATGCCGATCTTCCAGGATCATTAAAATTAGAAGGCTTTATGGAAGCATTTCCTGAGAGGTTTTTGCAAATTGGTGTAGCCGAACAGAATATGGCGAGCATAGCAGTCGGATTAAGTCATTATGGAAAGATTCCGTTTATAACATCTTTTGCATCTTTTAGCCCTGGACTTAATTTTGCTCAGATCAGAATAGGTGCTATAAAAAATCAAAATATAAAAGTTGTGAGTTCGCACTACGGACTCAATGTAGGAGCAGACGGATCATCAGCTCAGATGGAAAGCGATGTGGCAATGATGAAAGCCATCCCCGGTATGGTTATAGTAAACCCAGCAGATTTTAACCAAGCAAAAACTCTGACTCATCTAATTACTCAGATACAAGGTCCGTGCTATATGCGTCTCACAAGAGAAAAATTCCCTGTGTTTATAAATATCGAAGCACCTACCGAAATTGGAAAACTTCAGAAATTAATTGAAGGAGATGAGTTGACGGTAATAGCTACTGGTTCAATGGTTTACGAAACCTTACAAGCAGTTCTTTCTCTTCCTGACCAAGGCAAAGGAATAGAGTTGCTTAATCTTCACACGATCAAACCTATTGATGAAGAATCAATCTTAGAATCTGCCAATAAAACAGGAAGAGTACTTGTTGTTGAAGAACATAATATCTGGGGAGGAGTTGGGGAGAGTATTGCAAGAATTCTCTCAGAAAAATATCCAGTACCTGTAATGATAATCGGAATTAATGACACATTTGGTGAATCAGGGGATCACCGATCACTGTGGAAAAAGTATGGTTTAGACAGAGAAGTGATAAAAAATGAGATTGCAAAATTTAGAAATGGCTGAATAATTTTTCTATTTCACACAACGTTTATTCTCTAGGTATTTTCCTCCTTCTAGAACACAACGAAACTCTTGTTCTGAGAGATCGCGATCTTTTCTGTAAATTCTTACTGTAGGATGATCATATACCCAGAAAGTCTCTTCTGCGCTACTGTCGTTGATTTCGATACCAAAAATCTCCGGATAAGATGTTACCTCTTTTTCTTTTGTAAAACCTAAAGTACCTTCATCGAGTGCTTTGTAATATTCGACCATGACCGGGAAGTCTTCGGGGAGTCGTCCAAGATTACCCCGAGCTCTGTCGCTTGTAACGAAAATGTAATCTGTCTTGCTGAGTTTCTCGTATAAATATGGGATCTTCGTTTCGTTATCAGGTGCATACACTTCAAGTTCGACAGTATTTGCAAATCGAAACGGAGGCGCAACCACAGTTTTGAAAGGTATTGCATCGTCCCAGTGTTCATTCGCAATTATTTTATTTGAAGGTACATTGTCATAAATCCAATCAGAAGCCACAACCCTGGTGGTTGGGCGGGTATAGATACTTGTAAATGCTATTGCCCAAAGAAGTGCAGGTATAAAAACAAAAGCTAATCCAATGTAAAAAAGTATTTTGCTGAATTCGCGAAGAACGGTAATTCCGAAAGCTGAAAAGAGCACCATAAAAGGTACGATAGCAAGAAGGTATCGGAAAGTCTGGACAAAGTTCCCTCCCCGATATAAATAGTCCCCTACAATCCAAGCAAAAGCAAGTAACATGGGTGAAGTTAAAGGAGTAAGCAGCTGTTTAAAGTGATAATGAGTTTTAAGATAAAGATAGATCTCTCTCAGATAAAATGATAATCCAGCAAACGTGGCAATCGATATAGGTAAACCAACACCCCAGAAGACTACATTTTTGAAAGAGTAGAGATATCTGGTTCTGCCCATCCAATTCCATTGTGGGGGAAACATTACCTTTCCTTCGATAGCTAGTCGTTGAAAATCCAAAGCATTTTTGAATTCTGGATTAAGGGTGAGATCGAACCAGTTCGAAGAAGCAAAAATATAAGGCTGGGTAAGTCTGAAAACTATGAATATTGTCATGCCAATCAACAATGCAAAGTCAAAACTATAAAGGATGTTTCGGATATGACTTACTTTTTGGAATTGAGTCAGGAATTTCATACCTATTGCCAATCCTATAACAGCACCAAATACTACTGCCGAGATCTTGCTTGATAAAGCAAGTCCCATAGTTATTCCGATTGCGACAGACAGAAAACTACTAGTTAATGGAGATTTTGTTCGTAAGAAAATTATTAGCAAGGAGAAAGTTGCAAGTATAAAAAAGGTTTCGTAGTTGTCAGTCGTGAAAAAGTGACTTTGTTGAATCTGGAATACAGTCACTGCATAAAGTAAGGCTGCGAGAAGCCCAAAGCGTTTTCTGTAAATATTGTTTCCGATAAAATACACTAACAGTAGACTCCCGATATCTACAACCGCACTTAATTTACGACCTACGATTGTCAAATTTGTGTAATCACCCATATCTATGCTATCTGCGATGTATTTTACGAAAAACAACGGAAAAGTCCCGTAGATATAATTTCCGTAGTTATTGTTAGCGGGGGAGAGTGGAGAGGACACGGGATCAAGGTACTCCTTTAAATCCTTTGGCCATTCGATTGCGACAGCAACCATAGTCATGTACCGTTCGTCTGGGTGAAGATGCGCTCCATTGTCCCAATTGCTTCCTATAAAGCGAAAACAAGCAGCTAATATTATTATCGAAACTAGAAAAGCTATTTCTAATAGATTTTTTTTAATCCGTTTAATGTTAGATGCCATAGAGTTAGGTAAGAATTAATTATCGCTTAACAAATCTTGTTAAATGTAGATATTATATCTTGTGGTAAGAACACGGCAAATTTTGTGTATCACAAAAGAGAAACAAGGTTATTGTAAATCTCTAGATAATTAGAAACGGAATCTTCTTTATTAAAGATAGAATTTACTTTTGTTTTTTCTATTCTATGATCCTTATCTATGGTGGCGATAATTTTCTGAGCAAGATCTTTGCTATCTCCGATATTAGCGATTTTACCATAACCTGTGACTTCAATAGGAATTCGCACACCAGGAAGGTTCGTGGCAACTACAGGTGTACCTTCAAGCATGGATTCTACTTGCACCATACCAAATGCTTCTGTAGAGTTTGTACTAGCGACAACCAAGACATCGATATTTTGAAAGAAAAGAGGCATAATTTCTGGTTCTACACTACCTAGCAATTTTATTTTGTCGGAATATTTTTTTAATAGCGGTTGAAGTTTTGCTAGGTATTTCTCCTCACCTACAGCGTTTATTGTGCCGATTATGAAGAGTGTTGTTTCTGGATACCTCTTCCAAATGGTTATAAGTGCATCAATCATAACATCAATACCTTTGTCAGCGGCGATTCTAGTAGCCATCCCGATTCTAGGATGTTTAGAATTTTTGAGTACAGTAAGCTTATCCATAGCCTCTTTTGAAGGTTTGCGTGTTTCAATTTCAACAATTGGATAAACTTCTATAGTATCTTTGGCGAAGGGTTTCAATACTCTGGAATTCTCTGCGAAATCTTTAGTAAAAGAAACTATCTTGTCTGATAAGATCAAAACGAGAAAATGGATGAAGTCTACGATCTTGTCAAATAGTTTGCTAAAAAGAAACTTTGGAAGAGTTATATCGCAGACGTAAGTGGAAACTATTGGTTTCCTTGAAATCTTGGCTAAAATTGCGACAGGTAGTGCTTCTACTGATGGAAGGTTAATATGGAGTACGTCCGCGTCTCTGATCGGTTTCCACGCGTCTATCCATATCCTGTGCAAGAACATCCCTTTGTTGATTTTGAATAGGCAGGGTGTTCTGACCACTTTAACTCCATGTATTTGTTCGGATAATTTCAAAGATTTGTCATGTTGAGCGGTTAACATAGTGACTTCGTGGCCTTGTTTTACATATTCTTCGGCAAGTCTTTGGAAATAAAGAGTTAAACCACTTATGTGAGGATGATAATAGGTCGTAAGCATCAATATCTTCATTTCACTTTCTTAAAGATTGTAACAGTTGGCTGATCAAAAACTCGGAAAGTTTCGTCATAGTTTAGTGGAGCGAATACTCCTCCGCTGTAGAAATTCTCACCAAGCAGATCCTCGAGATAAGTTGTTCTCGTGAAGTCTGCAACTTTTTCAAACCCCAAGTCTCCCTCAAAAAGATCGTAATAGTGTTTAAATCCGTTCGGGTATGTTTCTGGAAGTCTTGCTCTTGTCGGGTAGATTCTTTCTGCTGGGACTATGAGGTACTCGCTTTCATCAAGAAGTTTATTAAGTTTGGTAAGTTTTTCTTCATTTCCAGACTGCTCGTCTATATGATAATAGTCGAATTCGGTGATTCTATGAGACCCGAATTTAGCATTAAAAGCTGTCATGCCCATGTCGTACACTTCGCCGGCAAATGTATCATCTTCTTTTGTTTGCGTAGATAGCCATTCTGCTGCTTCGAGTCTGGGATCAGGTTTTAGATAGATTGTGAAGAAGTTTAGACCTTGTGCTATTGCAAAAACGCAAGCAAGGTATAGAATCCAAGTCGAGATATTTTTCAGGATACGATTACTTTTATACCCAAGACTCACTAGAACTATGACTGTAGAGATTATCAAAAACGGTACTGCAGGCTGCATATAACGACTCCATTTTACGAACATTGTGAGATGAAAAATTGTGTAACCTAGACCAGTCAGAAGAAATACAAGTATCGGGAGTTTAACTTTTCCAGTTTTCTTGAAGAAATAGGTGAAAGAGAAATAAACAGATAGTAGTATTAGATAAATTATTGAGAGTGATCCCACGATAGTGATAGGCCAACTTGCAAGACTTGGGAATACATATAAAAATTGATAAACCGCAGGAATGGTTTCTAAAAACTGTTGAGTGTAAAAAACAATCATGGTGCCTCTAGCCACGGACGATTCGTAATCAAGTGATCCTCGGAATGACTCAAAATCTAGGTACATGAAAGGATTTGTCATTAGAAATACCACAATCGATAGAATCAATGAGAAAAGGAAATTGATACTAAGAATCTTATAGGGTAATCTAGTTAAGAATCTCAAACGGTCGTATCCTTCTACTCGGTCAGAAAACACAACTATCAAATGAATTAAACAGAATATCCCAAGTAGAAACAGACTAACGATCTTGGTTCCGACTGCAAGTCCTACTATCGCACCTAAGATTGAATAGTTAACAAAATTCGGACGGTGAATGAGTTTGATTCCGAAATATGCAAATAGTAAGTATTCAAAAGTTAAAAATGATTCGAAAGTAGTAAAATGAGCAAACTGTATTAGTGCTGGAGAAGTAGCTGCAACAGCTGTTGTTAACAATGCAAACTTTTCTATGTTTCGAGTTTGTGTGATCGTACCTCTTCCCCTTGCTAGGATTGAGACAAGGAGCTGTTTCGAAATACTATATATAAGTAACAAGCTAATTGTAGAAAAAAAAGCACTCAAAAATCTTCCCGAAAGAATAGAAAGCTCGAAGTTCCCTTTGGAGAAATAGTAAATCATGTAAATCGGAAAACTGCCGTAAGCAAAAAAGTTCGGATTATAGTCTCGGTTACTAGGATCAATATTTGCGACTGCTATGCCGATGTTTCTCTCGTCTGGATGAAAAAAGTTCCCTTCACCCCAATCAAGGTTATAAAAACGCAGGATCGCCCCTACTGCAATTATCGCAATAAGAACAATCTGATAGATAGATAACTTAGGTAACTTGTTCTTCAAGTTTCTCGACTAAATTCAGAGCAATTATAACGTGTTGAGCGGTAAACGCCAATGTGTAATTTAAGGGGTTAAGCTATCAACCAATTGTGATGTCTGGTTTTCTGTTTTTTGCATCATCTTCTCTTTTGAAATCTTTACGGCTGATTTTTCTCGATTTGTACCAGAAAGTGAGAGACGCAGAGATAAGAGTTGTGATAAGTGTAACAAGAAGTACGTCTACTAGCTTTGTCATCAATAATTATGAATAAACATACATTATTAGTTTACAACAAACGTAGTAGATAAGGAACGAAATTCGGGTTTTCACTTTTGCATAGTTTTGATATAGTACGAACTTGTTGTTTAAGATGTCACCTATGAAATTGAAAAATATAAACCTAATAATTGATTTTGATAGTACATTAGTTAAACTAGAAGGGTTAGAAGAGCTTGCGCAGATTTCGTTAGAAGGAAATCCTAAGAGAAAAGAGATCTTAGATAAGATGGCTAAAATAACAAAGCAAGGGATGTCAGGTGAAATTAGTTTCCAAGAATCACTTCAAAGTAGATTTTCAATGTTTGCCCCAAAGCGGATTCATCTCGAAAAGCTATCAAATATCCTTAGTGAAAATATATCCGATTCTATTTTAGAAAATCAGAAATTTTTCCGTGCGAATTCTAGTTCTATCTATATAATCTCTGGTGGATTTCGGGAGTGGATGATGCCAACTATCCATAAACTAGGACTTCTGGAAGAGAACCTCTTAGCCAATAATTTTGTGTGTGATCTCGAAGGAGAGATAGCAGGTATTAACGAAGAAAGTCTATTAACAAAGTCTAAAGGTAAAGCTGAAGTTGTAAAGAAACTTAATCTGAGCGGACTAACGATAATCATAGGTGACGGGTATACCGATTATGAGATTAAGAAACATGGTTACGCTGATCTGTTTATTGCTTATGAAGAAAATATTGTAAGACCTGAAATTTCTAAACTTGCTGATTTGACAATAAATAGCTGGGACGAATTCCCAACGGGTGAATTGTCACTAAACCATCCAAACTTTGCCTTTTTACAGGCATAAAATTTTTTCGAAAATATTTAACATCATGTTTTGCATGTGCTAGATTATTGTTATATCTATTTTAAATAGCAATATTTCTCATGAACACATCATTCGATAAGCGCACCAAAGTCATGATAATGGCTGCAGTTTTAGGGCTTTTCGCCCTTGTTGTGATCTTAGTTGGAGTCTTTTTGTTTAAGCAAAGAGAACTCGCGCCAGACGACTCGGATGCGGCTGTCGAACCAGTTACAGAAGTTTGGATAGGCGATATCTGGAAAAGAGAAGATAAACGAATCCAGACACACACATTTAAGCTCCCATCAAACTTTACTGCAGGTAGTGTAAAAGTTGAATCATACTGGGGTTGGAGTGCAGGGAGAGATAGTTGTGAAATTCAGATGAATGAATCTCACACCGTAAATGTTCAAGGTCTCGGGAATCTAACTATGGAAGACCTTGGAAATGGTACTGATCAGGATCCAAACGCACAAGGAAACACAGCATGTAAAAATGTATTTGAACAACTAAAAGACTTGGGATACTCAAACAGTCAAATCGGTACCTTCACTTTCCCACATTATGTTGAAGATGATCCATCTACTTGGTTTGCCAAAGCAAACGGTACTGTCTCAAATGCTCCACAAGTTTTGACCGGTGATTGGGATAAAGCAGACGGCGATTTGAAAGTGACTCTTACCTTTACTGGACTGAATGGACCTCCAGAAGAATGGTGTCATATGGAAACTGGTCCGAGAAAAGATGATCCAATCTGTAATGGTTCTCACGGATATAAAATAGTTGTTACGTGGAATCCTGACGAACCTACAAATACACCAAGTCCTACACCCACCAATACTGTGACACCTTCTCCTACTCAGGAACCTGAGAAAGCTAACCTAGGAGACTTTGCATGGGTTGATACAAATAGGAATGGTGTACAAGATGAAGAGGAAGATGGATTACCAAACGTAACCGTTGAACTCTACGAAGAAGGAGGAACAACACCTATTGCTACAACACAAACTGGATC
>CAZZFI010000030.1:0-8682 GCA_964653475.1 uncultured Candidatus Saccharibacteria bacterium
CAAACTGACCTCTATCTTTCGAAAGAGTACGACCGGCATGTCAAACCCTGGTAAGGTTCTACGATTACCATCGAATTAAACCACGCGCTCCTCCGCTTGTGCGGGTCCCCGCCAATTCATTTGAGTTTTAGCCTTGCGGCCGTACTCCCCAGGCGGGATGCTTAACGCGTTAGCTGCGCCACTCAGCACTTCCATAATAGTCTCCGAAGAGTCTAACAGGTCATACCAAACGGCTAGCATCCATAGTTTACGGCGTGGACTACACGGGTATCTAATCCGTTTTGCTACCCACGCTTTCGAGCCTTAGCGTCAGTCAAGACCCAGGAGGCTGCCTTCGCCATTGGTGTTCTTCCTGATATCAACGCATTTCACCGCTACACCAGGAATTCCGCCTCCCTCTATCTGACTCAATCCAAGCAGTTTCTGACGCAATTCCGAAGTTGAGCCTCGGTCTTTCACATCAGACTTGCCTGGTCGCCTACGCATCTCTTTACGCCCAGTAATTCCGGATAATGTTTGGCCCCTACGCATCACCGACCCTTCTGGCACGTAGTTAGGGGGGCCTTATTCATCAGGTACCCTCATTGATTGTTCCCTGATAAAAGGAGTTTACAACCCGAAGGCCGTCTTCCTCCACGCGGCGTCGCTGCGTCAGACTTTCGTCCATTGCGCAAGATTCCTAATTGCTGCCTCCCGTAGGAGTATGGGCCGTGTCTCAGTCCCATTCTGGCTGTTCAACCTCTCAGTCCAGCTACCCGTCATAGGCTTGGTGAGCAATTACCTCACCAACAACCTGATAGGACGCAGGCCTATCCCCAAGCGACTTCATCCCGCCTCTATTTTCTATTTCTAAAAAACAGGGGCGGGACAAAGCCTTTATCCCACCTATAAATAGGCGGGAACTATCCAGGATTAATTACCCTTTCGGGTAGCTATCCTTGACTTAGGGGGAAGTTCCTACGCGTTACTCAGCCGTTTGCCGGTTTCCTCACGAGCAAGCTCGTGATTCTCCCTCGACTTGCATACCTTAGGCACGCCGCCAACATTCATCCTGAGCCAGGATCAAACTCTCCATAAAAATAGATATACAGAAGTATATCTAAAGAAAGTTTTATCTCTGTAAACAGAAACAAACTTGACGAACTACGAAAATGAAAATTTACGTAGTACCTCGAAATATATCGAGGATTTATTGGTTCCGCTATCGCTAAGCGATGGCGGAAAACATTATCTGTGAGAATCCTGCTTTCTTAGAAAAGAAAACAGGTCAAAGAAATTTCCGTAAGACAAGTAGTATACTTGCCATCTTTTAAATTTTCAAAGATCAAACGAATAGGAAAAAATATAGCTATTGAAAGCTACGATTGATTTTATCAGAATGGAAGCTTTTCAGTCAAAGGTATTTATCGTTTTCTTTTTTTATTCTTCTTAGTTTTAGGGAGATAATCTTGGTAGTAATTTGCACCCGCTACTTTCGCAGACTTATCCTGTGTTACTTTTTTTGTTTTGAAAAACTGGATCACTCCGACAACATTACCCAAAAACACCGAAAGAAGGAAAATCAGATGCCATATACGCATACTGAGATAGTCGACTCCTTGCAACCTTAGTATGATAAATGTCAACCAAACAAGAGAAAAAATAACATTAAATTTTACAATCTTTCTAAGCATTACTTTCCTTTTACCTATAACATCTATCACCCCTTTCCGCTTTAAAACGTATATAGCTGTCATCGCTAACAAATTCAAAACCACTAACAGTGTAAACCAGCCACTAAAAGAAAATGTTTCCGGACTCGCTTCAGTAAGATATCCCCAATTAAATAAAAGCGAAAAATCGATTTTGAGCAGATCTAAATCTAAAGATTGGAATAAGTTATTCATGAGTATTTGGCTAATATCTATAGCCAATTATAGCTAATCCTGAATAAAAGAAAAACCCGCCCTGGCAAAAGCCCGACGGGTTTTGAGTTTTCGAACTATTATTATTTCAAGAAGTTATTGAAATATTCTCCGATAACAGGAAGCGTATATTTATCCTCTCCTTGCAGAGCTTTGATGAATAGGAGAACCCACATCACAAAACCTAACAATGAAACAAATGGAGACAATATTGCCAAAAATATAGTTACTCCTAATAACATAGAAACTAGATTTACTGCCAATACAGCATTACTCTGTTTGGCATAGTGTTTTACCATGTCGGATGCGTCAGGCATAGCATAGTAGATAATCAGCCCTACTAGAGGAATTGTTGCTACTGCAGCTAGAATCTTGTCGTCTCCTGCTGACTTTGACTTTACCTTGACGGTTTCATTAGCTTTATCTGCCATGAAAGGGAATGTAATAAATTAGATATGTTTAAGTATATTTCGTTCAAGGGCAAATGTCAAAATGCGCAAGCTATTTTCCCGAAAGCTGATAAAGGTTTTCCACTTCTTCCACTGTGGTGGCTTGGGTTGGAGATTTATCTTCTCTAATATATTTAAACCTAGGAAATCTCAATGAATAACCCATATCTCCGGAACCATGAACTTTGCTTTTGCTAATTTCATCAGCTTCTATAATACAAACAATTTCAGGAGAAACCAAGACATCGGGCATCAGTAAGTGATTAACAACAACATTATCTGGAAGAGACTCGACTCTATTCCGATCTAAAAGTTTTTTTATCTTTACCCAATCTGCGTCTTTAAAACCCGTACCTACTTTTGCAAAACTAATATAACGATCCTTCTTCTCATCATATAAACCCACTAATATTGCTCCTATTCCGAATTTCGTTCTAACTCCGGCACCGAAATAATATCCTAAGATCACTGTATCAAAGCTGTCCGCCAAATCTTCTTGCGCTTTAACTTTATATTTAATCCAATCGTAATTACGAGTTCCTGGCTCATATGGTCCAGTTGGAATTTTAGAAATTAAACCTTCAAGTCCTTTTTCTTTGTATTCATTAAACTTTTTCTCGAATTGGTCTATTGATTTAATTTCCACGGATTCAGAAAACACAAGTATTTCGGACATACTTTTATTTATCACTTCTTCAAGTTTAGTCAACCTCAACTTCAAATCTTTACTAAGGTAACTTTCACCATCTAAGTGCATTAGATCAAAACAAAAAACTTTCACAGGGATTTGTTCTGATTTGCCCTCTACTCCGTATTTTCGTTTTCTCTGGATTGTATCTTGAAAAGGAAGTAATTTTCTAGAAACAGGATTTACGCCTATTGCTTCAGAATCAATCACAATGCTTTTCACAGGGAGTTTTTCAGTTTCTCTCACTACCTCAGGAAACATGTCCGTAATATTAGTCATGTTTCTACTAAAGAGTCTGACGTGCTCTTTGTCTTCGATTAACCCCTTTTCTGATGAAGGAACTTCGAATCCTTCTTTTGAAAAATGGATTTGCATACGAAGCCCGTCATACTTGGGTTGAATAATTAAACCAGAACCGTGCCTTTCTAAGATTTTTTCTAAATTCTTTTCTCTTTCGACAAGCTTAGAACTAACTGGAACACCCACTTTTAGATCAAAATTCTCTAGAGAATTTACTCCTCCAAATAACAAACTCTCGGCGATAACAGGCAAATCAGCCATCGCTCCATAAGCTTTTTCGAGAAGGGGTTTTAAACTTTTATCCCCTGCAACTGCCCAAGAAAGAGCGTCTAGAATTGTTTTGTCACTAACTCCTAACCTCAGTTTTCCAACGACAATTCTCGCACAGAATTTTGCTTCGAGTGGTGACATTTTATCTATCATCTCTCTAAACAAAACCATTTTTTGAGACTGCGAATCTTTTCCTGAAAGAGTAGCTATTTTCACAAGAGACTTATATACTTCTTCTAAAGTCAATGTTTTCCCTTTATTGTCAACGATTTTTTCTAGAAGAAGTCCAATATCTCCAGCAAGTGCCAACTCTTCTGTTAAATCTCTCTTAATATCTTTTCTGTCCGAAATCGACCGCACAAGAAGTTTTGTTGAGAAGTTAAATTCAAGACTTATAAACTGTGCAGCGATACGTCCTTGCATTAAATAAATTCCAGCTGTGAGTTCACTCCGATCAAGATTTTTTATGAGATCGGCAAGCACTACAGTCGTTTCATTACGTGAACTTAAATTCTCGAGTTTCTGTAAGTATTCACAGAAGTCATAAAATTTCATCGGGAATCATACTAATATATATCTCGCTCCTCTAGTCCTACCCTTTTTCACAATAATATTTTTTTCTTGCAGGTCTTTGAGGTCACGAAGTATTGTATCATCACTAACTTTTGGAAACAGTTCAGAAAAGTCTGGATTTCTTATCTCTTTGTATGTCCCAAGATAATCAATGATTTTGATTTGTCTTTCATTCAAAGCTACTTGTCCTACTTTCATTTTCATTTTTCGATCTATGCTCAAAGCAAGCACTTTGTCTTTAATCCTATTTAATTCTTCTGCAACCCCTTTTGTGAAGTATTCTAGCCACAATGTCAGATCTCCGCTGTGAGCGCTATCTATTGCATCGTAATATCTAGCAAGATCTTGATCATAATATTCTTCAAGACTGAAGAATTTTTTGATATCGAAACCATCACGATACATTGACCACGTGGCTACAATCCTAGCTGTTCTTCCATTTAGATCGACAAATGGATGAATTCTAACAAGCTCGAAATGAAGAATTCCTGCTTTAATAATTGGATGAGTATCTTTGTCGGATGCATCCCAAGCAATCAGTTCTTTAATCTCTGAACTCAAGTCGTACGGACTTACCGCATCAAACACTACGTCTCCCGTTACAGAATTGATCACCATAGCGTTTTTATCTCTATATTTCCCGAGCATCTCAGAAGAAAGAATTTTATCTCCGAGTATTTGGTGAATCTGGAGTAAGAAATCTTCAGTTAATACATTGCCCTGATATTCTGAGATAAATTTGATGACTTTTCTGTAGTTAACAATTTCAGTAATATCTCGAGTCCTGTAACTTTTGAGTTTGTCCCCTGAGATAATTTTTTCAGCTTCCTCGAATTTCAGAGCATTACCTTCTATCGCAGTTGAGTGATGCACTGTCCTCGCGATTGCGTTGTTTCTAAAGCTTCTTTCCCAGGAAGGAACAAGGGGAGCGTTGTCTATAATCTCTTTAGCAGCTTGCGCTTGCGCCACTGCAAACAACAGGTTATTAGAGATTGTGTACTCAGGTTGGTATGACATTATATTCTTTTATATGACGCTGCTTTTGTACTACCAGTTTTTTCGATAAGCCCAGATTTCTGTAATTTGTCTAAGTCTCTTCTCAAAGTTCTGACATGTACTTCTGGGAACTTATTTTCTATTTTAGACATAGTATAAGACCTACCGTACTTTAGGAAATATACAAGTTCTTTTTGCCTAGATGCCAAATTAAACCGTCTTAGATCTATATCAACTTTTGTATGTTGTTTGGAAGGTTGAAGTTTTTTTTTCGCTTTGGACTTAAATTTGTCAGTAGTATTCGTTTTGCTTGATTTGTCTTTGCCAAGTCCAACAAAGACAATTACTCCAAGCGTTAATAGAGTGATTAGAGAAACAAAAAATTTTTTCACGCTATTTCAGACTAAAATTATGACTATCAGCAAGATTATATCCGACTTCAGTGTCAACTTTCATATTGACTTCTAGATCGAATACTTCAAGTAGCTCTTTGCGTATATCCCTTGCAAACTCTTTCAGTCTATCCTCATTTTTATCATCAACAACTTCAAAAACAAGTTCATCATGAATCTGTAAAACCATCTGTGCAAAATCACTATATTTATCATCTATTATTTTTTGAGTTTTGACCATAGCCATCTTTATCATATCTGCCGCGCTACCCTGAAGGGGGAAGTTTATAATTTCACGCTCTGTCGCTTTTCGTACTTGAAACACAGGAGATCTCAGGCCATCGGTTATTTTTCTCCGGCCAAGAATTGTAGTTATATAGTCGTTTTTTCTGGCCTCTGCCAAAAGATTATCGAAATATTTTTTTACTCCCTCATAAGTTACAAAAAAACTATCTATGTATTTCTGTGCTAATTTGGGATCGATTTTTAGCTGTTCAGATAAACCAAAAGCAGAGATACCATATACAATACCGAAGTTTACTGTTTTCCCCATCCTTCTCTCAGATTTAGTAACATCAGAAATTTCTTTTGTTAGAAGCCTGGATGCGGTCAATGAGTGGATATCTACCCCCTTATTAAAAGCTTTAGTCAGATTTTTATCTCCCGAGAGATGAGCAAGTAATCGAAGTTCTTGTTGAGAGTAATCGAAGAACACAAATTTTTTCCCTTTTTCTGAAATAAATGCTCTACGGACTTCTTGTCCTAATTCGGACGAAATTGGAATATTTTGGAGGTTTGGGTCTTTTGAAGATAGCCTTCCCGTAGCTGCAATATCTTGATGAAAAACCGAGTGAACCCTTCCAGTACCCGGATCAATATGACTAATCAAAGTTGAAGTGTATGTAGATTTAAGTTTTGTATATTCTCTGTATTTAAGTATTTCTTTGATAATCGGAAAATCTGTAACTAAATTCCGGAGCACTTTTTCGTTTGTTGAGAATCCTCCACTTTTATTTTTCTTTCCGCCTGGAAGTTTTAGTTTCGAAAACAATACCTCTCCCATCTGCTTCGGGGAAGCTATGTTAAATTCTTGTCCTGCAAGATCGTAAATCTTTTTCTCTGTTCCTTTAATCATTCCCACAAGCCGTTTCTCAAATTGCTGTAGATAATCCTTGTCTAGCTTGATACCTGCTAATTCCATTATTGCAAGAGCTTCCGTTAGAGGGATCTCCAGCTCAAACAAAAGCTTGCTCAGTTGTTTCTCTTTTGAGATTTTTTTAGAAAGAATATCGAATAATTCATATGTTATCTCTGCTCTGCTTTTAGTAATGTCGAAGTTCCCAATAAACTCATAAGCTATGTCTTCCAAACACAATTTGAGTCTACCACCCGTAAGTAAATAAGCAGCTAGTTTAATGTCAAAATGAATTTCGAGTTGAGGTATACCTAGGAAAATATTCGTTTTGTTTAATATTTTGCTATCAAAAGCAATTACCTTGACCGATGATTTAGAAATATTTTCAACGAACCGCTTATACTCTTCTGCATCACATTTTAGTTCGAAAAAAGCATTCTCTGTTATCCAAACCAGTACCTCTGTACAAATCTTTTGATCTGAGAATTTTGGATAAAAAGCAACGTATTCAACCCCTTTCGGGATTGTTGACAAATATTGTTCAACACGACCTTTTGGTGGTGGGGTTTTACCCCCAGCCTTATCCACGTTAAACATTTCGCTTTGTTGCGAAATATTTTCCTCCGATCCGACACCTAGTTCACTTTCCAACTTATCAATTTTGGGGAGAAGGCTTTTAAATTCGAATTCGAAAAAGAGTTTCCGGAGTTGGGCAAAATCCACACTTGTTGGCTTAGAATTATTTAGCTTCTCATCTAGAGGGGCATTTGTATCAATAGTTGCCAGATCCCTACTCACAAAAGCGCTTTCACGATCAAATACGAGTTTATTTTTTACTGTATTATCAAGTTCTTCAAGATTACTATATATCTCTTCTAACGTTTTATATTTTGACAAAAGTTTCTTAGCTGAAATTTCACCGATTCCTTTTACTCCAGGAATGTTGTCTGAACTATCTCCTCTTAATCCTTTGTACTCGATAATTTGGTCCACGGTATATCCCAACTTTTCTTGAGCCGTTTTAGAGTCATACAGGACCGATTTCTGAAAAGCACTTCCAGACAAAAACACCTTTACGTCATCTCTTATCAATTGAAGCAAATCTCCATCACCAGTTATGATTATCTTTTCTTTTCCTTCAAACTCTTTTCTTCTCGATAAAGTTCCGATTAAATCGTCTGCTTCATACCCTGCTTTCTCAACAACATTAAAGTTAATTTTCAGAAGAATGTCTTTTACAATTTTGAACTGTTCTATTAATTCAGCATCCGTTTTTTTACGAGTTGCTTTGTAATCTGGATATATTTCATTTCGGAAAGTTTTTTCTTTTACATCAAAAGCAAAAAAAATCTGATCTGGTTTATATTTGAGAAGTACCTGAAGCAAAATCGAAAAGAAACCAAACACAGCGTTTATCTGTTGTCCTTTTGAAGTAGTTAGTGTGGAAGGATAGGCGTGATATGCTCTGTGAATTAAAGCGTTACTATCGATCAGAAGTAAAAGAGGTTTTTTCAAATCGCGTTCCTAATAATGTACTATTATAGCAAAATCGATGTTTTGGTGTGTAACTTCTAGCTAAACAACTCTGGTGTTAAGTGCTAAACCCTTGAGATCTTCACCCCTCTAGGTTACGAAAGAATCATCCTCTTAAAATCATTATTACTTACTTGCCCTTTTCTCTTTATCCTCAAAAAAAGCGTTAAACTCCTCAGCATCCAGTACTTCCTTTTCCATAAGAGCATCTACAATTGCATCAAGAGTTTTTCGGTTTTGGGTAATCAATTTCTTTGCTTCTTGGTAACAGCTGTCGACTATTTCACGCACTTCCTTGTCGATTATCTCAGAAGTTGCTTCTGAGTAATCTCGGTCTTCTCCATAACTATGTCCTAAATAAGCAAGGTTCTCTTCCTGTCCGTATTTTATAAGTCCTAGCTTCTTACTCATACCAAAATTCTTGACCATTTTTTTGGCAATG
>CAZZFI010000031.1:0-8670 GCA_964653475.1 uncultured Candidatus Saccharibacteria bacterium
TATCCATAGACAGAAGGCATAATCGATACACGAATATCTACTAACTGCTCATACATTTTTACCTGAAAACGTCCATCTTGAGGAACACGATGTTCGTCAATTTTCAAATTCGACAAAATTTTTACTCTGGCAACCACTGATTTCTCAAGCTTTTTTGGGAAAGTTAGTTTTTCTGAAAGTACGCCACTCATTCGATATCTCACAATAATCCCGGACTCTCTAGGTTCAATATGTACGTCAGAAGCTTTGTGCTTTACTGCATACTCCAAAATCATATTCACGATTTTTGCGACTGGAGCAGATGTCAAATCTTGACTACTTAGATCTCCTTCGCCAGTTACGTCAACGATATCCGCAACATCTTCTAACGCTTCATCTACTTCACTCCCGATCTGCGCACCGTAACGAGTGTCAATTATCATTTTGATCGAGGCTGGATCAGAGAAATACGGTTCTATTTTTTTACCAATAATTGTGGTGAGAAACCTCGTTTTTTGTAAATCGAGAGGATCTGCCATTGCAACTTTTACAAAGTCGGCTGTTTCTTCAAATGCAATGGCTAAGTTTCGTTTCGCCACATCCTTGCTAAAGATGTTCAGAATTTCAACTGGAATTCGTTTTTCAGTGATATTGATATAGGGGATGTTGTAAATCTCGCTTTTAACTTTATAAAGGTTTTGGAAAGAGATCAGTTGATCTTCTATGAGAACTTCTTCGACAGATTTTCCGGAAGTCAGTGCTTTAACCTTAGCGTTATCATAAACTTGCTGGGTAATAAGACTTTTAGTGATTAGTTTTGTCACAAGTTCGTCCTGGGTCAGGGAAGCCCCATTAGAGACCACGGGTTGGGCAGTTTTGTCGTTCATTAGCTATAAATTAGGTCCAAAAAATGGTAGAATTTTTGTTAACATTAGATAATATTTTACCTGTTATTTTGAGATTTTACTAACCAATCTAACAGATTAAATATCATATTTCCGAACATATATAAATGTCAAAATCATTTTTGATAGCTTCTTCTGAAGAAGAGTTTACTGATCAAGAAATCTTAAAACTATTAAAAAATCTTAACGTCGCAGAAAATTCTGTAGATTTTATGTTGATTGAGCAGAGTAGTGAAAAACTTTCAATTGGTATCGAAGTTACCAGAGAACTAAAGAAATGGCTTTCTGTAAAACCTTTTAATTCCGAAAACAAGTTAGCGGTTATCAAAAGAGCAGATTTACTCACAATTGAAGCCCAAAATTCTATTTTGAAACAATTGGAGGAGCCTAATCCAAACCATTATATTGCGTTAGTACTAGAAAACCCACAATCTCTACTTCCGACAGTACTTTCTCGCTGCGAGGTGATTTCAGACAGATCTTATAAACAAAAATCCGAGTTTACAGAATTCACAATACTTAGCAAAACAGAACAGTTTAAATATGTCGAAAATTTATTAAAAATTTCAGATACATCAGTATTAAACCAAAATATCAAAAATTTTTTAAAAGAACTTTTACTATTCTTCGAAAAAGAGCTTTTAAATACACCTTTTGACAAGAAAATCAGGGACGATATTGCATTGGTAGAGCAAACATCTATAATGATTAATGCTAACGTTCCAAAGAGATTGGCACTAGAGAATCTCCTTATAAACATGAAAAGTTAATACAAGGTATGCTAGAATAACTTCTTTCTTTGTAACTCTTATGGCTGATAAATCGGATAATTCATACAATGCGTCTTCTATAACAGTCCTCGAAGGTCTTGAGGCTGTCCGTAAAAGACCTGCTATGTACATCGGGGATTCCGATGTTTCCGGACTTCACCATCTTGTTTTCGAAATTGTAGACAACTCGATTGATGAAGCTCTAGCGGGATATGCATCCGCTATCGAAATCACTTTACGAAAAGATGGATCAGTTTCAATCTTTGATGACGGTCGAGGAATTCCGGTTGATATTCATCCACAAAAAGGCATTAGCGCTCTTGAGATTGCAGCAACGACTCTTCACGCAGGAGGAAAATTTGATGAATCTTCATATAAGGTATCTTCAGGTCTACACGGAGTAGGGCTTTCTGTTGTAAACGCTGTTAGCGAATGGATGACAAGTGAAGTTTTTAAAGACGGAAAACATTATTTCCAAGAATACAAACAAGGGAAACCCTTAGATAGGGTAGCAGTTAAAGGAAAAACCGATAAAACTGGAACCAGAGTTACTTTCTTGCCTGATGAAGAAATTTTCACTACTACAGAATTCAGCCTAAAACGTTTACATACAAGATTTAGACAACAAGCTTATCTCACAGCAGGAGTAAAAATAATAGTTATTGACGAAAGACCTGATGACAAAAGAGAAGCTGATAGTTTAATTCCAAGACATTTCAGTTTCTACTTCGAGAATGGAATGAAATCTTATATAAAGCAGATTAACTCATCATATAAACCAGTAAATCGGAAAATTTTCTACGTGCACAAAGAAGAAGATAATGTCGATGTAGAAGTAGCTCTGCAATACACGCCCGACCTCCAAGAAAGAGTATTGGCATTTGCAAATAACGTACACAACCCAGAAGGGGGTACTCATCTTTCAGGCTTCAGGATCGCACTTACAAAAAGTTTAAATGATTACTTCTCAACAATTGCGACCGAAAAAGAAAAAGATATCAAACTCTCAGGAGAAGACACCAGAGAAGGGCTGACCGCAATTGTATCTGTAAAAATCCATGATCCTCAGTTCGAAGGACAAACAAAAATTAAACTAAATAACCCTGAAGTCACACAAATAGTTCGAAAAGTAGTAGAAGACTCCCTCAGAACATACCTCGAAGAGAATCCTCAAGACGCAAAGAATATAATCTCACGAGCTATTCTCACAAATAAAGCAAGGAAAGCAGCGAAGGCGGCCAGAGACGCAGTTATCAGGAAAGGTGCATTAGATGGGGGTAGTTTACCTGGAAAACTCGCAGACTGTTCATCAAAAGATCCAACAGTATCAGAAATATTCGTTGTAGAGGGAGATTCAGCAGGAGGCTCAGCGAAACAGGCTAGAGATAGGAATACTCAGGCGATATTCCCTTTAAGGGGAAAACCTCTAAATACCGAGAAGTACCGACTAGATAAAATCATGAACAACAAAGAGATCAAAGACCTTGTTATTGCTTTAGGAACAGGAATCTCCGAGACTATGAATATGGACAAACTTAGATACCACAAAATAATCTTGATGAATGATGCAGATGTTGATGGAGAACACATTACAACCTTGGTTTTGACATTATTTTTCAGACACTTAAGACCAATTATAGAAAAAGGATATCTCTATGTAGCACAACCTCCACTTTTCAAAGTAGAGGTAAGTAAAGATGAACATTACTGGGTAAGTAATGATGCAATGTTAGAAAAAATTGTCTCGGAATTAAAATCTAGAACTAAATCACCAAAAAGCATCCAGCGTTTCAAAGGTCTTGGAGAAATGAATCCTGAACAACTTTGGGAAACCACAATGAACCCTGAAACTAGAACTCTGAAACAAATCACCATTGATGACGCAGAATCTGCGGATAGGATATTTGATACACTCATGGGTGCAGAGGTTTCGCCCAGGAAGAAATTCATCCAAACACACAGCAAAGAAGCAATTGTTGATATTTAATAACATCAAGCCATGGCAGACACAACAAATGACAGAATAGTACAAAAGAATATCGTAGACGAGATGTCTAACTCGTACATCAACTATGCTATGAGTGTTATTGTAGCGAGAGCTCTTCCAGAAGTTCGTGATGGACTAAAACCTGTGCAAAGACGTATTCTCTATGCGATGTTCCGACAAGGATTTGTTCCAAGCAAAGGTTACAAAAAATCCGCTAGAACAGTTGGAGAAGTTATCGGTAAGTATCACCCTCATGGAGATAGTGCAGTATACGACGCTATGGTCCGTATGGCACAAGATTTCAGCTTCCGATATCCGCTGATAGATGGCCAAGGGAACTTTGGTTCTATTGACGGAGATACTGCCGCAGCGATGAGGTATACCGAAGCAAGACTTGGTAAAAACGCCCTAGAAATCTTGAATGACTTAGATAAAAGTACTGTTGATTTTGTTGAAACATACGATGGTAGCTACAAAGAACCAAACCTACTTCCAAGTCTTCTGCCAAATCTACTACTCAATGGTTCTGAAGGTATTGCAGTGGGAATGGCAACAAAAATTCCGCCTCACAATCTTAGCGAGGTGATTGATGGGCTTTTGTTCTTGATCAAATCTGGAAATGAATTCGACTACTCAACAAAAGATCTCGAATACGTAAGAAACCTCAAAACAATTGCAGAATTAAGTGAACTTCCTAAAGACAGATTCCCTAAATTTATCTCGACCACCACTATAGAAGATATTGTTAAATATATTCCTGCTCCAGATTTCCCAACTGGTGCGGAGGTATATGACCAAGACGAAATTATTCGCGGATATGCTACAGGAAAAGGACGCGTCCTTATGCGAGCAGTCGCAAATATAGAAGAACGATCAGGTGGAAAATTCAGAATTGTTATCACGGAACTTCCATATCAAGTTAACAAATCAAATCTCGTTATGAAGATTGCTGATCTCCACCGAGACAAAAAAATCGTTGGAATCGCAGATTTGAGAGATGAATCTACAAAAACTATCCGAATTGTGATAGACATCAAAAAAGACGGTAACCCAAACACTGTGCTAAACAAGCTCTATAAATATACGGAGATGCAAAGTACTTTCAGTATGAACTTGCTTGCTCTCGTAAATGGAGAACAAAAGTTATTAAATCTAAAAAGAATCCTTGAGCTCTTTATTGAACACAGACAGGAAATTGTTATCCGAAGAGCAGAGTTTGAGTTAGCAAAAGCTAGAGAAAGAGAACATATTCTCGAAGGATTGATGATAGCTCTAGACAACCTAGATGAAGTGATCAACACAATCAGAAATTCAAAAGACGCTGACACAGCGAAAACTGCTTTGATGACTAAATTCAAACTTTCGGAGATACAGTCTGTCGCGATTTTAGATATGCAGCTCCGAAAACTTGCGGCACTTGAGAGAAAGAAAATCGAAGACGAATATAAAGAAATCAAAAAATACATCGAAGAAATTATAACTCTGCTTACCACACCTGAAAAAGTATTGAAAACTATCGAAGAAGAATTAACTTCACTAAAAGAGAGACTAGGGGACAAGAGAAAAACTAAAATATTCAAAGGGAAAGTTGGAGAATTTAGTGAACTTGATTTAATCCAAAAAGAAAATGTATTTGTAACCGTTAGTGAGCAAGGCTATATTAAAAGAATTAACGAAAACACCTATAAACAACAAAAGCGTGGAGGAAAAGGCAAAACAGGTATGGGAACAAAAGAAGATGATTCCGTAGCACACATCTTAAGTTGTAACACTCATGATGACATTTTGTTTTTCACAAACAAAGGACGTGTGTTCTACAAAAAAGTATACGAAATCCCTGAGTTCGGTCGAACGGCAAAAGGACAGGCAATTATTAACCTTATTAACATCGACCAGAACGAACTCATCACAAGTATTCTAAATAAACGTGAAGACGGAAAACTATACGACGAGGATTCTATACAAGAGGGTGAAGAAAAATCTGAAAAAAAAGCTTATAAGTACTTGTTCATGGCAACAAAGCAAGGAACTGTCAAAAAGACTGCAATCGAAGAGTTTTCAAACATCAGAACAAATGGACTAATCTCAATAAAACTCGTATCTGATGACGAACTAGCTTGGGTTCGACCTACAACAGGTGATAATGAAGTAATCTTAGTGACAGAACAAGCACGTTCAATCAGATTCCACGAAAAAGATGTTCGTCCAACTGGTCGAGACACAATGGGTGTGAGAGGAATACTATTCAAATTCAAAGGGGATAATGTAATCTCTATGGATGTTGTAAGAAAACAAGAAGATATTATGCTAACAATTTCTAAAAACGGCTTTGGAAAAGTAAGTAAGCTTTCTCAGTTTCCAGTACAAAAAAGAGGAGGGCAGGGGGTATTCGCTGCCAGAATCAACCAGAAGACTGGTTTCCTCACTACTGCAAGGATTTTTGATCACCCAGGACTTGATTTATTGATCATGAGTAAATTTGGAAAGGCTCTCAGAATCCCAACAAATGATCTTCCGGAAAGAAGTAGGCAAACTTCCGGAGTACGTCTAATGTCGCTAGAGAAGGGCGATGAGGTAAGTGCTATTGCTATTGTCTAAAAAAAATAGTATTATTTGTGACACTAAAAACAAACTTCGTTATATAAGAACGAACGATATATAACAACTAATGGATTATAAAAAAGTATCAACAACATTTATTAATATAAAACTAGATACCTGAGAGGGTAGATACTTATATCGTATTCAACCTCTCAAAAACGAGAGGTTTTTTTATTTTTTATTTATCTAACAATGACAGCAGTAAAGACGAAAGAAGAGATAATGCGTAAGGTCGAGGATCTAAAAAAACAAATCGATATTATCGGCAACCAGATCGAGAAAGACAGAAGAGAAAATGACGACGATTCAGCTGTACTGCATGAATTATTGGATAAAAAAGATTTTCTTGAACAGTCGATAAATTCACTACTTGGATCTCTAAAAAATAACGAGCTTCCTGAGCATTTAGGGAAGTACTTCAAAGTCAATATGAACGGAAACACCAGAGATTTCTGGGTAGTACATCCAACTCAAGCAGACTCGCAAAATGGAAAAATCTCTATAGATTCTCCTATCGCTAGAGCCCTAGAGGGAAATAGAGCAGGGGATAAGGTAGAAATAGAGACTCCTGCAGGGAAACAAGTGTTACAAATATTAGAAGTAGCAAGCAAATAACAACTTCTTAACATACTTAATCGCTTAGATTCAAGAAATAGGGGATTCCTCCCCTATTTTTCTGTAAAAAACCTTTTCTTTCACAATAGTAATCGCAACAGAGTCGCATTAATTGTACAAAAATATTTTCTTTGAAATTCTATGATTTTAGAGGATGGAATTCTTTGTGAGATTTTTGAGCAAAACCATCACTAGAATGAACGTATCGGCTAGTAGTTTGAAGAGACTCATGTCCGAGAAGATGCTGAATTGCAGCTGGATTAGCGCCATTTTCAGCCAAGTATGTTGCAAAGCCATGTCTAAAACTGTGGGCAGATGTTGGAATATTTATACCTAGTCTTAAGCGATATTCTTTAATTTTTGACTGCAGATAGTTAGCTGAAATCCTCACGTCATAAGGATTTTCAGACAATTTGCGTTGTCCGCGATATGGAATAAATAAAGCTTGATAATCATCTTTGCGAGTCTGTAAATACCTTTCCAGATAGAATTTTGAGCGTTCTGTAAGATACACAAATCTCTGTTTTTTTCCTTTTCCAGTAATAAAGATCCTGTCATTTTGTACAACTTGCTTGGATTCATCGAGCTTAAAGTCTTCGCGGTTTAGATTAATAAGCTCGGAAATTCTCATCCCTGTGGCAAATAGCAACTCTAACATCGCTCGGTTGCGATATTTTACATTGCGCTTATTCTCTAATGTTTCTGGCGCCTCTATAAGCGATACGAGATCTTCTAGTTCAGCAACGCTACTAACTTTTTTTTCTGTTTTTATAAGTTTTATAGAATCTGGAGGAATTGGAATTTTGTGATCTGCTTCAAGCAAAAATCTGAAATAGCTTCTTAACGCCGACAACATACGGTTTACACTGCGACTTCCAAGTCGACCTGTATACATCGAACGCCTTCTAGGTGCCTTAGAGCTCGATTTTTCCTTTTCTTTTATCTGTCGGTATTTTTCAGGATCAGAGTCGTAGATCTGGTATAAACTTTTAAGATATTCCCCAGTTCTCAAAAATTCTTTATATTTTATTAAGTCTAGTTTTCCTATCTCATCAAATTTCAAATTTTTATCTTTCAAAAACACACCGAAAATAAACAAGTCCCTCTGATAGTTCAATACTGTCTTCTCCGAGTAGTTATTGTTTATAAGATCATAAAAAAATTCCTCAATAAGGGGCAGTAGGGCAACAATTTCCGGGTTTAAGCGCTCAAATTCATCCATAGTACCCTATTTTCATAATTATCAGTAGGGGAGTTTTTCCGACAAATAAAGAGATCGGAGAGTCGAATTTTTGAAAGCGAATTCGTTTGGAATTCAACAAATTTGAGATATTAACTAAAATTTTCATAAAAACGAAACAATCAAAAATACACAAGTAACATACTAATATACACTACTTCTCCGCTCACCACTATTGTTTACTAAATATAAGGGTTATTATACTCAGTTAATATTTATATAAATTTACTACTTTTTAGAATGATTCGCAACTAATTCTCTTCTTTTAGAGATATATGAATTTATTATACTTCTATTTATGCCTTAGCCTGTGCTTTTAGAATTTACTTAATAAGAATGAAACCCTTTCTTCTTTTTAGTGGAGTACGAAAGTAGGGAATTTAGAGGAGGTGACCGTTAATCCCCCACTCTGCCAAGAGAAATAAAGTTAGGAAGATCAAAACCAATAATGAAAAATATTCAATCCAAATGATTCTGTTGATGATATCTCTTATTTCTAGTGCAATCCCAAGGCAAGAATAAAAAACTAATACTAGTACAAGAGAAACATAAGTCGAGTTTATTTGCCATAGA
>CAZZFI010000032.1:0-8538 GCA_964653475.1 uncultured Candidatus Saccharibacteria bacterium
ATACCTAAAATGAGATTGATCGGAATTCCTATCTCAGTCGATAGAACAGCAACTACAAACGTAATAGGTGGAGCCAACAACAATACTGGGAGGAGAAAATACCATATAAAAATATCTTTTCTATTGTGCATTTATTACAATTCCACTAATTTCCCACAATCTAGTTGATTGCGCATCTAAAGTCAATCGTTATTCGGGTTAGTCTGAAAGACTTGCCCGCGGCTCTCTATCTAGCTTATTGATATCATCTACAAATTCCCCAACCAAATACCTGTAGAAACCTGCGTGTGCGATCATGGCTCCATTATCCATATAGAGTTTTTTGCCTTGCGGGAAATGTGTTTCAAGCCCAAATTTACGGGAAGTTTTCCTGATCCCCTCACGTACTGTTACGCTTGCTCCTACTCCTCCTCCAACAAGGATTCCTTTAGTAGTATATTTTTTTATGGCTATTTCTAATTTTTCTTGTAAATGAGTTATTGCCGAGAACTCAAAACTTGCAGATACATCATAAATATCTTGTTTTGATAATTCCTTTAGTTCTCTTGTCACCAGATAATACACCGCTGTTTTTAACCCAGAAAAGCTAAAATTCATAGTATCATCCCGTTTATGAAGAGGAATCGGCAACGGATACTTAAGAGAATTCCCCTTCTTCGCCATCTCTGTGACAACAGGTCCTGCCGGATAACCAAGGTCTAGCATTCTACCTACTTTGTCGTATGCTTCTCCGATTGCATCATCAAGTGTCTCTCCGACAACTTCATAATCACCGATGCCTTTTACAAGCACAAGCTCCGTGTGCTTCCCGGAAATAATTACTCCCAGTACTGGGAAATCTTTCTCGGTTAAAACGATTCCCTTCTCTCCTAGACTATTTTTTGCTAACGGAGAAAGCAGATGCCCTTCTAGATGATTTACTGCGATCAGCGGTTTTTTAAATTTTTGAGACAATTCTTTCGCCTTGTTTATTCCTACTTCAAGTGCAATAGCTAACCCTGGACCATATGTTACTGCAATTGCATCAAAGTCTCCAAAGGCTAAATTTCTACCAAAAGCTTTAGAAGCCTGCTTTAATGATTTATTTATCACATGATCAATTTTTTCTTGGTGAGCACGTCTTGCGATATCAGGAACAACTCCACCCCAGACCTCATGTAGTTTTATCTGGCTTGAAACAACGTTAGACAAGATGCGATCTCCGATAGTAACTCCGGCGGAGGTTTCGTCACATGAGGTGTCTATTCCTAAAATCAATGGTTCTTTTTTCATGAGTAGAAAATCTTTAATCGTCTGGAATCTTTTTCCAGGTAACTAATTTCCACAAAAATTGTTTTTACTTCCCTGCTTTTTGTTAAGTCAAGCAAGAACTCTTCAACTGCTCCAGACCATTCTACTGCGACAACATTCTTTTCCTCTAGATAATTTTCTAAAGCCAGCTGTTTCAGTTCTGACAAGTTCTCCATACGCCAGGCATCTACATGGATAAGTTTACCGTTTTTATAGTCATATTCTTCAATTAGTGAATAAGTTGGAGATTTAACAATTTCTTCTACTCCTATTTGTTTTGCAAAACCTTTAACAAACTGTGTTTTCCCTGCACCAAGTTCTGCGTTGAATATCAAAAGGATTCCGTTTTTCTGAATATCTGAGCTTAATTCTTTTGCAAGGTTTGAGCCCTCTTTTCGCATTTGTTCTTCAGATTTAACTAGTATTTCTTTAACCTTGCCTTCTGGGGCAATTCGTCCTTTTCTGAGAACTTGCATTGATTCTTTTGTCGTATCTATAACTGTAGAAGGAGGGTTATGAGGTAATTCTCCAGCGTCAATAACTAAATCTATCAAATTTTTTTGTCTTTCAGAGATGTTTTGCAAAATATCTATTACCGCATAAGGAGTCTTTTTTCCCGCAGAATTTGCGGAAGTCGCAGTCATTGGCAGTGATAATTTCTTGAGTAACTTTTGTGTGAATTCATAATCTGGAATCCGAATTCCGAGAGTTTTATACTCTGATTCTATTCCCGCAACCACTTTTCTTTTCGATGCGGAAATTACAGTTACAGGACCAGGTAAAAACCTTTCGTAAACATTTTCTGCTGAGCTATTTAGTTTGACATAATTTTGTGCAATAGACTTATCTGCAACTGCAATGCTTATTGCTTTCCCAGACGGACGTTTTTTATAAGTGAGAAGCTTCTTGACAGCAATTGGATCAGTAGCCACAACCCCAGCTCCATAACAAGTCTCAGTCGGATAAATTACAAGCCCGGATTTTTTTAATACCGAAATCGCCTTATCAACTACTTCATCGAAATTGTTGGAACTAAGTTTTATAATCTCCATAATCCTTTGATTATACTACAATTCCGTGGTTAAGGGGTTATTTGAAGACAAAAACAAACATCCCGCCCTTTCGAACAAGGGCGGGATGACTTAATTCAAAAAATTATCCCTTTAGTTATTTAACCTGTTCTTTGAATTCTTTCCCTGGTCTAAATACTGGAACTGTTCTTGCAGGAATTTTGATAACCTGACCGCTTTGAGGATTTCTACCATTTCTGGCAGCTCTTTTGGAAGCTTTAAATGTTCCGAAACCTGTTAAGGTAACAGAGTCACCTTTTGCAACAGATGACATTACAGCGTCCATCAATGCTTCCATAGCATCTTGAGCGGCTTTTTTAGTTAAACCAGTTTTGCTGGCAACTTTTGCAACTAGATCTGCTTTGTTCATTACTAGCGACCTCCTTTCTTCAAGATTTCCCAAGTTCGAAACTTAGGATATGCTTAGAGTGTGCAAAATTTCAAAGCTTTTGTCAAGGGAATGTATATTTACTAGGCTTTTCAGTAGATATACCCATAGTTCCGGTTGGTATATATTCTAAGTGTACCGAATTTTCATGTTTTCTAAAAAACCACCCCTTCCCCCCTATTATCGGGCTCTTACGGTCGTCGAATTCCGATTTTACAACACACTAGATGTTAAGAAGGCCCATCAGAAGATACTCAAGCTAGACATGCAATAACGAAACTGATTGATATTTTTCTCAATTTCTTTTCTCTGTATGGTAGAATCGACTATGGTAAAACCAATTTTGCAAATCGGGACCCCGATTCTAACTCAAAAAACAAAACCAGTTAAAGATATAGATTCTAAAGAAGTTCAGTCTATAATCACTGATCTTCTAGACACATGTAAGGAAAATGAGGATATTTCTGCAGGACTTGCTTCGCCTCAGATTGGTTACGATACAAGAATTTGTGTTTGTAGACGAGTAGATTTAGAAGAAAAATCTCCAGCCGATCCACTACCATTTGAACAACTATGGGAGATTTTGATTAACCCCAAAATTATTAAATCGGGAAAAACAAAATCTATTGAATGGGAAGCCTGTCTAAGTATAGGGGAAGGTGATGACAACATCTGGGGGCCTGTTGAAAGAATAAAAAACGTCACCGTAGAATTCCTTACACCAAAAGGGAAAACGAAAAGGATTTCGGCTAGAGGTTATTTCTCTCATGTAATTCAGCACGAAATAGACCATCTGAACGGAGTTCTTTTTGTAACACACGTCTCAAATCCTCAAAATTTATGGAAACTCAAAGATCTCAACAAATATATTGAGGAACACCAAAGCTACCCCGAAATAGTCTAAACACAATTAGATCACTATTCTGTACGATACCGCCTCAACTATATGATCTTTTTTTACAGTTTCGCTTTCTTCGAGATCTGCAATTGTCCTCGCGACTTTTAACAAACGATAATATCCCCTTGCTGACATGTTTAATTTCTCAAGAATTGACTCCAAGAGCTGATTACACGAATTATCTAATCTCACAAGCTTCCTGACTTGGTTATTCCCAAGCTCTGAGTTTGAAAAAACATTTTTGATTTTGTATTCTTTAAATCTTTCCATCTGAATATTTCTGGCTTTTTCAACTCGTTTGCAAATTTCTTCAGAGGATTCAGACAAATCATCCGAGAGAAGCTCTTCGTTGTTTACTCGCTTTACATACACTTGAAGGTCTACCCTATCGAGGATTGGGCCACTTATTTTCCTTTTAAATTTTTCTATTTCTTGTTTAGTGCAAATACATTCTTGTTCTGACTCTCCATAAAATCCACATTTACAAGGATTCATAGCACCTATCAACATAAAGTTTGCGGGGTAAACCACACTGCCTGCAGACCTAGAAATGTGAACAATTTTATCTTCGATAGGTTGGCGAAGACTTTCGAGTGTTTTGGATGAAAATTCGTTGAATTCATCTAAGAATAGAACACCTCTATGGGCTAGAGTTATCTCTCCAGGCTTAGGAACGCTTCCTCCGCCGATCAATGCAACGTCTGAACTTGTATGATGAGGACTTCTAAACGGACGTTGCTCTATTAAACCTTCGTCTTTTAACAACCCTGCGATGCTATGTATTTTGGTAACTTCAATCTTTTCTTCGAATTGCATAGCAGGGAGTATTCCCGCAATACATCTCCCCAAAAAAGTTTTCCCTGATCCCGGAACTCCATTTAATAATAAATTATGTCCCCCGGCCGCTGATATTTCTGCAACACGTCTTACGGTCACCTGACCTTTAAGATAAACAAAATCATAATTCGGATTAAATCTCGATTTGGAATCGTTATGTTTCTCATGAATAATTCCCGCATGTTTTGAACGACCATTTGCGGGAAAAGTCACCATTCCTGAATGTGATGTTAACTCCCTCACATCAGACAGTTCCAGAATCGGAATTACATTAATTCCCGCAACTATTCCCGCTTCGGATGCGTTAATTGTTGGTAAAATGAGGGAATTATTTCCTTTAGTTTTTGCATGGTCTGCTACTGCCAACGCTCCTCTCGATTTGACGGTATTTCCTGCAAGTGACAACTCTCCCCAAATTACACAACCGTCTAGATCAAAATCCAGCTGACCAGTCGCAGACAAGATTCCTATTGCAATCGGTAAATCAAAATTTGAGCTATTTTTGATGATGTCGGCAGGGGAGAGGTTTACTGTGATTCGCTTCATCGGCATTTCAAATCCGGAGTTTTTTATCGCAGAAAAAACTCTTTCTTTTGCTTCTTGAACAGACTTTCCCGCTAAACCTACGATATTAAAAGCGAAAAGTCCGTTTCTGATATCTACCTCCACCGACACCTCCCTAGCATCTAACCCAAGCAAGTTTATAGTTTTAACAGTTGCAAACATAGGATTATTTCTTTTCCGAATTGAAACACGAAAATATGAAGGATTTCTGAAGTTTTCTAGTTTGAGTGGACAAATTCTCTATGTTGAGTTAATTTGCGTCATGACGCAAGGGTGAAACTTGTCCAAATAGGATATACTGAAAGGTTTGGTTATAATACTATTGCTGGAGATTTATGAGGGTTTTTATTAGTGAAAGAAGCAACTTTACAATCATTTTATCTTCCACCGAATAGACTTGCAAATCATCAGAATTGAAGCTCCCTGTATAAATAACATTACCAAAGATGACAGATTCTTGATCAATAGGGAGCAGCGTTCTAGTTATTTCTAGTGTTTTCCTAAGTTTTCTTTCATCTCGTCTTTTGAATGACCCTATATCAGACGATTTATTTGTGATTAGGTATGTGAATACTTTGTTTGTATACAGACTACTTTGATATACAGGAGAAGGGGGTTGATAGTTATCTAAATCGGGCACAAGTATATACATTTCTTTTGACTGGTGATCCAGATATATCGTCTTCATCAATTTTTTCCAATCCTTTTTTCCCATATATAGTCTGACGTTTGGAGTTTTGCCTTGCTGATGGAAAAGTTTTTCAAACCGAGGAAGAAGGTTGAGGTGCTCAAGTGAGAGATTGCTTAATTCCTTTTTCCGCGAATCAAGCATTGAATAAAGTTCTTTAGGATCCGTAGCTTGAAAAAAAACTTTGCTATTTCGTTCGAAATCAGAAATCAACCCTTTCTCTTGAAGTGTTTTCGCGTAATTATAAATATTTGTTCTCCCAAGCCCCGTTTTTGACGACAATTCTGTAGCTGTTGAATCGCCATTATTTAACAGCGCGATATATACTTTGGCCTCGCCTTGATTTAGACCGAGTTTAACTAAATGATTGGTAAGCATCTAAAAAAAGCTATAGAAATATTTTATCTAGTAGCGAAACTGGTAGCAAATTAAATTGAGGTTTTTGTCAGAATACTTTTGACAACAACTACGGGTTCTCCCCAAACCTCCTTTCTAGTTTAACTTCCCGAGTTGCGAAGACAATCGAACCTGTTTTTTGCTTAGACGCAAAATATATTTTGTTCTGAGGGGTTACCCAGTAATTATTCACTTGTCGTAGCAATTCTTCTGGATTTGTTGAAGACAATTCTCGAAGAGATAATGTATCGCCTTCTAAGAAAAGAAATTTACCCATTTCTATAAAACGAAGCTCAGTAAAACTCCCGGGCAAAAAGTTCAACTTTCTGCTCTGCCCACCCATCGTATCAATCACCCAAATATTGTTTTCTGTCGATTTTTCCCGGCTTAAGGCTAAAATCTGATTTCCTTCTTCCGAAACATCTTGAAGATAATATCTACCAACTGTAACCGAAATTTTGTTAGTTTGATTATCTGCAGGCAGCTTATAAACTCCATCTTCATCCGAAAAATAGATATTACCTGAATAATCCGCAATTACAGATAAAATTTCTTTCTCTTGAGAAAATATTACCGAAAAATTACCTGTTGATTTGACAGTAATAATTTCTCTACGGTCATTTGCGATCGTGACCAGATTGCTGTCAGTAGGAACGAAATCCATTGTATTGTATCTTCCGTTGTATTCTCTAAGAAGCCGATAGTTGCCATTCTCAGTTGCGATTGCGACTGTTTTATTTCCACAACCAGCTAAATAAACACTGCCTTTTTGGCTTAATATTTCACAATTAGAAGATCCTGCGTATATTTGTCTTTCTGATGAACCATCAAAAAAAGCTGATTTAATACTTCGCCCATCAGTAAACAACACCCTTTCCTCGATCACCAAGATCGTTTTTCCGAGAGAATTCAGTCCTTGTTTCGGTTGTAGCTCAATTACCTTATCTAGATAGCCTTCTGCTCCTATCTCAATTTTTAACTGTTTAGTGATATCAAGATCTTTCAGTTCTAATCTGTTTTCTGTAAACTCTTCTTCTGTGGGCTCTCTTCCATTTATAAAGATCTTCCCCGGACGAATTGCCTGTGAATTAAGATAATCTTCGAACTCAGTTACGAGATCTCCTGCAGGCAAAAGAACAATTGTTTCTGTTGCCAAGCCAGGCTTTACATCAAATCTTTTCTCAATGTCACAGAAATCGGGTGATAAAACTTCGAGTAAATATGAGCCTGTTAATAATCTCCCAGAATTAACTTCAAAACCTTTTTCTCGAGGTTTTATAGGGAAGGCATTATTATTAATTTTCACCTCAACCTGGTCTCCGTTATATATATCTGCTTCAAACAAAAATTTTATTTCACCAAACTCTTCTGGTTTTAACGTTATGGTTAGTTTGTTCGAGAATCTCTTTAACTTTACAGTACTTTTGTAGGGTGAGTATCCGTTTTTGTTAACAGTTATCTCATAACTGCCAAAATTTAGATCTTCGAAATAGAATTTACCTTCCTCGTTAGTAGTGGCAATTTGGTTTTGTATCTTAACTGCAGCTTCAGCGATTTCTTCTCCATTTGTAGAAACCACATGTCCTTCAAGAGGAGTATTTATTATTTTTTGATCAATTCCAAATACAGTGATTACAAAAAACACACCCAACAGGAGGATCAGAACCGCAAGAATTGTAAAAAAGTATTTCCGTTTTTTAAGGATTTTCACTTTGTTTGCTTATAGTAATTCTAGTTGCTAAAATATACCATTGCCCCTAAGTATATATCCAGTATTGGTTAATCACCATGCCTATAAAAGCCCAATCCATTCTACTTATACCTAACAAGACAACGGATTTAGGTGTTCTTCAATCAACTATTGTACTTGCCCAAACTTTCCGAAACCAAAATCAAAATTTTGCAATCTACTCAGAGGGAGATTATCCGGAAGAATTTTCTCCATTTCCAAAATACGATATAACCAAATCAGGGGAATTGACACTTAATTTAACAAAAGTGGAAGACACCGTTTCTAATGTTAACTGGAGACAGTCCGAAGATTCTGTAGAGATTCGCTTATCAACTGTCAATGGGAAACTAGGAAATCCAACAGTTGAACTCATCAAAAACGATAATTCCTTTGATTTAAGAATCTTTATCGGGTTTAACAAAAAAGAAGCGAAACTTATCGATATCGCTGAAGATGGAAAAATCAACAAGGCAAAAAGCGTCTACTTTACAGAAGATGAAGACAATGAAGTAATTCCAGTACAAGTTTTTAATTATCTAAAAAAACACAAGCTAAAACTGACAGAACATAGTGCGTTAAATCTTCTTGAAGGTTTGTACAAAGCAACAAAAAATTTCACGCGAAAACAAAGTGCAGAAGGGTTTTTCGTAGCATCAAAGCTAATGACAATTATCA
>CAZZFI010000033.1:0-8413 GCA_964653475.1 uncultured Candidatus Saccharibacteria bacterium
GAGTCGGGCTATATGGCGCGCGCGGCGTTCATCATGGATCGTTTTCTCAATGGCATCGGCTTGCCGGGCAAAGCGTTTATCCCGCTGTTGGTCGGCTTCGGTTGTACGGTGCCGGCCTTGATGGCGACGCGCATATATCTCCTCTCTCTTGTTCTGTTAGTGTTTATTCTGTTTTCTGGGATAACTGCATTTCTTTTTTATGGGAATAGAGGGGTTCATGCGCGTGAAGAAAAACGACAAGAAACTCTTTCGGAAATTGTGCAGGAGATAGAATCGCACTACAAAGAAAATGGTAGATACCCAGGAGCAGTATTTTTCACAACTGACAAAGTGTTAATTTGTAGTTCTGTTGACTGTATTGACGAAAAAGAAATACCACTTAAAGGAGTTGCTAGGGCTTCTGATCTCTCTGAAACTACTACTTCAAAAAGTACAAAATACGGGTATGTATTAAAAGAAGAAGAATATTCGATCGGATATTGTGATGAAGATGGGAATGTCTATAGTTCCGGGAATCTGTACTCTTCTGAGCTTTTGTTGAATTGTAATTAATTGAAATTATATTAAAAGTGATAACTACTATTCTATTCGTCTTTCTTTTTGGGCTGATTTGGGGAAGTTTCCTAAATATGGCCGTTTATCGAATAAAAAAAGAATTAAGTTTCGCAGGTAGGTCGTTTTGTGACCACACAAAAAATGAACTAAGTTGGCAAGATTTAATTCCTGTTTTTTCATATGTGTTTTATGGCGGTAAATGCAGACACTGTAAAAAACGCCTTCCTCTACTCTATCCTTTAACTGAAATCATAACTGGTTTGTCGTTTGTGATGATAATTCTTTACCTTTCGCAAAAAGATTACAGCATAGAGTGGTTGATAGTAGATGCAATCCTGATAGGAGTTTATGTTTTGTTTTTCATATTCTTTTCTGTGTATGACTATCTTTATTGGGAAGTGAATGTGAGATCTATAAAAATAGCTTTAGGTTTTTCGATTTTATCTACTCTCACCCTTGTGTTAATTCCGAATTCTGAATCTGTTTTTGCAAATCCGTGGAGTTTGCTTTCAGGGGCTATTGCGGGACTTGTTATATGGATAATAGTGACAGTAACAAAAGGATCTGGTATGGGTGAAGGCGATATTTTTTTGATGGCTTTTGCCGGTATTTTTGTAGGGTTATCCGGTTTTCTACCACTGTTTATGATAAGTTCTGTGTCTGGCTCGATAATAGGAATTATCAAAGCAGTCAAAGTAAGGAAATTGCACGGAGTTCAGATCCAGTTTGTTCCGTTTATCGCTTTCTCTGCGCTGATGGTTTTCTTTTTCAAAGATATTATTTTAAGATTATTATATCTAGATAGTTTACAGTACTTTTTTTGAATCAAATTCGTGAAAAATAAACCTGCCTTCACACTCCTCGAAATCCTGGTCGTTATGGCAATAATCGCTGTAATTATATATATGATTGTACAGGTGATGGCTAATTTCAGACGAAGTGTGGAACTTCAACAAGCTAGTGACCAGATAGTATCAGCAGTAAATGAAACTAAAAACTTCGCGAGTAACAATATTTTACCTGATGGTGTCGCTCCGGGAAATGAGGAGGTATATGCTTACAGATTAACTCCAGTAGGAAATAATATCGTCAGAGATTTTTGCTCAAGAGAAGTAAGCAATACTTCTGATACATGGACATGTGATCGAAGTTATTCCCAACCGCAAATGTTGATTTCTGACTACTTGAAAAACATAGTAGTAGAAGGAAGTGGTTGTGAGGATGTTTTGTTAATTACTTTAACCAACGACTGGCAATACAGGGAAGAAAACAATATGAACTATACGGATATAGAATACTGCGAGTTTTTGTTGAAACACAAAGAAGACGACAGAGTGTTCCGTACCTTTGTTTTCAATGCAAAAAATAATTCGTTTGAAGTAGAATATGCAAAATAATAAACGGGAAAAAAATTACAAAGCGTTTGGATTGCTGGAGTCTGTAGTGGCCATAGGTGTTTTCGGAGTTACTATCATAATGGGACTTTCTCTTATAGTTAAATCACTAAGAGTTATAAAAGAAAATCAAATCAGTGATCAAACTGCTGCGGTTATGATCTCTTCTCTTGAATTTGTCCGCTCTCCTCAATTTCCTGTTACGGATTTGAGAAACGGTAGTTATTATAAGGTCAAGATAGATACTATGGATAGTAGTGTTGAAGGGATAGAAGAAGTAGCTTCCTCAGGATTAACAATAAACAACTGTACCCCATCTAGTGAGTTTTTTATAGATATAGACGGAGACGAGTCTTTTGTCACTTTTTGTAATCAAATATCCGTAGAATATTCAGACTCGACTAATCCAAATAGTGATTTCTTAATCAGATCGAGAGTGGTTTATAGTGTAGGAGGAGGTGTGCAGATAGCAGAATCTGAGATTGCGTCTGAAGGATTTAAACTTAGAGAAGCAGTGGGCTTCAAAAAGAGGAATTTATAGTATTAGTTTTATGAAAAAGCGACGCACAGTATTACAAGGTTATTCATTATTAGAGTTGTTAGTTACTCTGACGGTATTCGCAGTGTTGATCACAATGATCGTACAAGTCTTGTTACTTAGCATTGAATCTGGCAGAAAAATCGCAGTACGTTCGAAATTCAGAGGTGATTTGTCAGAAGTGGCAGTAATGATGAGAAGAGATTTTCGAAATGCCGGGAAGATTGACCTAGCAAATTGTGGAGAACATATAAACTACTCTACTCCAGATGGCAAACTTCTGGTTAGCAACACGAGTGCTTGTTTTTTTAATATTGCTGGTGTCGACTATGCTTGGGTACACGGAAATGGTTTAGGTGAATCGGAATGTGAAAAAGGGAAAATTTGTAAACTAAGGAAAAATATTGACGGAAATTACGAAACTTTTTATCTCAGTTCAGATATACTCTATTTTGAAGAAAATCTCACCTGGTTTGATCTATCATACAACAAAAGTATTGACGGTACAGTGGAAGAAGGTACATTCCTTGCCCTCATTGTTGCTAATGTCCCGCCAGATTCTAACTGGGATGTCGTAAGACAATATCGACAAATCAGCGTGTTTACACGTAACTTCTGAATTCCAAAACCCGTTTATGGAGATTGTGGTTTTTGGACTATCTTGTTTGTCCTAAGAGCATAATCCAGTATATCTAGAGGTGGACTATTTTTAGGCACTTGTAGCTCCAACTGGATGCTAGGAGAATTTGGAAGTGCGTCATCTATGTCAGCCGTGGCTCGGATTACCTCAACTTGAGGAGGAAGTGTAGACGGGGAAATTAGTGTCAATTCAGTAGATGAAGAGTTTCGAATAAGAGGCCTCATCCGTAACGCAATAGTTGTATAACTCGCAGACCCTCCTGGTACTATTGATGACAAACACTGAGAGATATTTATCCTAAAGGAGTTAACCCCAGTGCTTTCGAAGTTTATGCAGTTCACTGGACTTTCAGCAAAAATTGAGAAATTGTCATAAATACTTTGTGAAGTTTTGTATTCTCCTGAAGAATGTCTGTAGTCAATATTAACTACCCAAGCAACTTGACCTTTCCAACTGAATTCTAGATCTCCGTCATAACCTTCTAGGTTTACCGAAATATTTTTATCTTTTGGCACAACTAAATTATTGAACACACTGCTATCATCTTTCACTATATTAAGACTTGCAGGTACTCCTAAAGCAGTTAGGTCACTAAGATCGAAGTTACATCCGAGAGGAAGTTCGAGTTGAGCTGTAGTACAATTAGGGTTATTTCCGGTTAGAGTTTTGAGGAGTTCCTGTTCGACTAATGAATAATAGTTTTCGTACTGTTCAGACTGAATTTGATCAATTGTATCTCTTCTTACGTTTCTAGAAATCAAAACCAAGAGAACACTAATGATTGCTAAAGCAAGCATTAACACAATCAAAATTTGCGCAGAATAATTTTTTCTATCTCTCATTGTAATGTCCTGATAAACTGACTTTCACGAATTGTGTAACCATAAGGATAAGTTAACAGATCTCCGAAAATATATAGATATCTTGGATCATATTCGATAATTTCTGATGGAGAATACTGGTTTCTTACTGGACCGAGTGATCTTCTGAGTTTCATAAATTCAGCGCCAGATTCATTTAAATCTGTGTCTACTATTCCACCTAATATAAACAAGCCATCACCATCAGGGTCTTCCAGTGTTTCAAAAGCATTCGTGATGAAGTAACCATGTACTTGATCATAGTTTGTAACAGGAACACCATCTGATGAACCAAGAGAGTTTCCACGTTGAATAGTCGTTGTGCCACTAACAACAAACATGCATCCATTATCAAAACCTACAGCGACTAAATCTGGATTTATATTTAAGTTTCCTTCGACTAGAAAGATGGATTTGGTATCGCATCTTTCAACGTCAAGATTGAGATCTCCTGAGTATTTGTGGATAGTAACTTTACTTGGATCCGCATATATCTCTGAAGTGTTTTCAGCCGTAATTGTATTTGATGTTAAATTATTGATCACGATGTCAGTTCTTGATGAGTTATTAAGATATTGACTAAAATACTGAAACCATGTGACTTCTGCCCTATATTTCGAGTTTTGGTCCACATAACTATTTAGGTAGGCATTTCTTTGAGATGATCTATTTGGTGTTGCTGAGCCAATTGGTTGAATAAATAGATCAGTAGATAAATATGCTTCTTTCCCGTCATGAACTGACGAATTGCTTATAAGTTGACCATCTTTTAGAAGAGTCTGGTCGAAAGTTCTACTGTAAACATTCCCACCAACAGTATTTATCCATGGAAAGAATAAAATAGGTGTCGGAGTGGTTGTCGGGGTTGGGGGCACTGCTGTTGGGGATCCCGGAGTTGGAGTTGAGGGATTGTTTTCTGCTGAATCAGAAAAAGAAAGAGCTGACATTGACCACTGCATACTACTTCCTCTACCCCGTTGCCCAATCACCGGAGGTCTATTTATTGATTGAGTTTGAAAACAAATATAGTCATGATTTTTAGGGATAGATATGTTTGGTTGTCCGATAGTCGAGTCTATTGTGTCCCACTGGTTGCCAGATAGCGCATTAAATAGATCGGCAACTTCTTGACTGCCTGTGATTCCCTTTAGGCCTTGGTTGGGTGTTCCGTCTGATTTATTAAGATTTAGAATAGATGAAGGTATTCCCCCTCCTCCAGCTGTACCAGTAACATACCAAAAAGAATTGGGACGGTAGACTGTTAAGCTTTTTTCTTTTGTACCGGACATAAATGCATAGTATTGTACATTACGCTGAGAAGTTATTCTGTCTTTTGCAAAGCGGTGACATACTACATTACTCCACTCTCCCCATTTTGTTTTGGTAGGTTCACTTCCGATATTGTCATAATACGTTGCGTCAAAACCGCATTTTAGTTCTATATGTTGCTTTTGAGTTAATGAGGGATCATTGTGAACTATGATTACCCCTGCTCCGAAGAATTCTACATTGCCCGACAAATCAAGGTTCTTAGAGATTGTGAAAGTGTTTTTACTATTAACTGAAAAATCATTTTTAAAGTTTGATCCAGCATCAGTCAGATCATAAACATAACCCCAGTAAGTAGTACTTGCACTGTTGAGTTTTGCTCCACCGAAAGTCTGATGAGCAGTTAGGTTTCTTTGTGGTTTGCCATTGATCTTGAGCTGTAAAGTAGTGTCTTGTGTCGGTTTTCTTAGTGTCCAGAAAAGATAGGCTTTTTGGATAGGACCATTTACTCCGTTTACATCAAAAGATCCATTAAAATTCCCAGAGGCGTTATGTTTATCTAATAAACCAACTCCACCGACTTTTATGCTGTAGAACCCAATCAAATCATCAATTCCATAACCACAGCCATTGCTATCTAAAGTGTAACCATCTAATGCATGGGCCTTGCTAGAGGTGCCTGTTATTATGAAAAAAAGGAGACAAATAGATACTCCGAGAAGTGTATTCCAAACCGTTTTGTTTTGAGCAGTAAAGATTTTCATCTCTAAAAATTTAGCTCAGAATGGGATTTTTTGCAACAATAGAGACTGTTTTATATACTGATAAATAGCTTGATAAATAATCGGCTAATTACTAAAATAAAGAGATTAATTAGAAAACTGTCTATTAAAGATGAAACTGCCTGAATTCTTTGGACTGGATATTGGTAACCATTCCCTAAAACTTGCACAGGTTAAATACCTAGGAGCTGATAGTGCTCAGCTTTTGAAGCTTGCTAAAGCGGACATTGGCGAAGGACTTATAAACAGCACAAACCTTAATACCCTTGCGGAAGAAATTAAAAAACTGAAAAACCAAGCAGGTATTTCTACTAAAAAAGTAGTTGTTGCCCTCCCCGAGTCCTCGATTTTTAGCAAACTGATTCTCAGGCCAGAAGTTGAAGAATCAAAGTTAGAACAATCAATTTATTATGAAGCGAAACAACACTTACCGGTTTCTATCGAGGATGTGAAGTTAGAATGGATCGAGGTAAAAAAATTCCAGTCAGAAGGTAAAACTTATGTACAATATCTTCTTGTTGCAGCACCAAAAAAAATAGTAGCGAAATATAAAGAACTTCTTGAGATGGCTGCTCTAGAGCCTATTGCTATCGAAACAGAGACAATAGCTACTGCTAGGTCGTATACATATAATAATAATTTCGCAGAAGGGGTTCTAGTTATGGATTTCGGTGGTACAAACACAGATATTTCTGTTATCAAAGATAAAAACGTTATTTTTTCACAAAGTATTGGTAATGGATCTGATATGTTGACTAAAGCACTTGCTACTGAATTCAATCTCGATATTATCCAAGCGGAACAGTACAAAAGGACTTATGGCCTACTTCGAGACCAAGCAGAAGGCAAAATTGCGACTGCTCTTGATCCAGTTATGAGGATTATCACAAACGAAATCAGTAAAACTATCAACTATTTCAAGGAACATCTTCGAGAAAATGTTCCGACTCAAATTTTTATAGTCGGAGACGGCGCAAATCTACCAGGTTTATCAGACTATCTCTCACAGAGTTTAGGTATCCCTGCTTCTGTAAAAGATCCTGTTTTGTCTCTCAAAATGGACGAAAAGTTACGAGCTGAAATATCTCAAATCCCAACAGTTGGCTTTTCTGTTGCCGTTGGTCTAGCTTTGAAAACTGAATAATGGCCGAATTCAAATTCAACCTGCTTCCAAAAAAATCAAAAGAGATGGTTCTCAAAGAGAAAAAAAGAGACGGATATAGTGTGTATTATTCTCTTTTAGTTCTCTTTGGGGTAGTTTTATGGCTAGGATTAGTTGCCGTAAATTCACTTGTAGTAGATCCGTCAACAAGAGAATGGAGGGAAGTCAATCGTGAGAAACAAAGCAGAATTGACGGAGAATTTTACGAGACTAGACGTATTCATGGTGAACTCGTTACAAAAACTAGAAGCATTGCCCCTCTATTAGTAAATGATATCGATCCAGAAGAGGTTTTCCGAGTTGCGCAAGACGTGTTTCCTGTTACGGAAGGAAATGTAAAGATAATTGGTTACGGTAGAAATGATGATGGTTCTTTCAATATAACAATCACTGCTCCTGATAGTATGATTGTTGCTCAAAAAGCACGAAGTCTGAAAAATCTGGATATTGTTTCAGACTTATCAATAAAAGAAGTTATCGAGAACTCTAATATCCGAAATCAAGTAAGCGCAGAGTTTAATTTTGTAGTAAATCTAGATACTTTTTGAATATGACCCAGGGCAATATCAGTACCAAAATTATTGATAAGACAAAAGATGATGACTATCCTTTCGCAAAGCGCGTAAGAGATTACAGGAAGTTAATTCGGTTCTACATCATTCCCATAATCTCAGTTATCTTGTTTTTGGCGATATTGGTATTTGGAATTGTCCCAAATGTTAGATACATGATTGACGGTTTCCAAGAAGGTCAAGAACTCAAAAATGAGTCAAAAGAACTCGATGCACGGATTGACAGACTTGCTAGTATGAAGCAAAGAGATCAAGATAATAGACAGTTACTAAGTAAAATAAATAGCTTGATTCCTTCGGAGCAAAGTGAAGTTGTTCGTTTTAGACAAAAAGTGGCAGGTATCGGAGTTGGGAAAGGCCTTTCTGTCGAATCACTCCAAGCAGGAGAACTAATAATCGAAGATAATCGAAATATTATCGAGACTTCTGGTTCTCAGCTCATAGAAATTCCTTCGAGATTTGGATTTACTGGTCTATTTAATGGCTTTAGAGAACTATTTAGAGAGCTCTACTCAGGAGAAGATTTCTTTATTATCAGTAACATGGATTTGAATGTTAATAACTTCAATATAGGGGTAGATTCGTGGGAAGGACGTTTTGATCTTGTGAAATATCAGTTTTATGAGGAAGGTACGGTTAAC
>CAZZFI010000034.1:0-4077 GCA_964653475.1 uncultured Candidatus Saccharibacteria bacterium
CATGCATGGACGGGAGGACCTTAATGAAAATCTTGTGGATATCTATAGCTATACTGGTGGTGCCGAAGTTCTTATTAAGACTGGAAAAGTAAATGTTTTTGCAGAAGGTCCTGATGGACTACACTCAATATTGGCAATGGAGAGCTCTCCCGAGATAAACAACGGTCTGCTGGAAAATCATAACAGCGATAGCCCAATCGGTCCATTGCGTGACTTTTTAATTGCATTAAGAAGTAGCGGAACAGCTTCACTATATCCTTCGAAAACATTAACTTCTGAACAGAAAGATGTCCTATCAAAAAACAGTTTCTCTGTACGAACTGTAGACATTGGGGATGGAATTCGGGTCGTGAATGTTTTGAATTCATCACAACAGTTACTTTTTAGTTTTAGGTTCACTCAGAATGAAGCTAACCCTTTTGACTATGATGTACATAACGTTTTCTTCAATACACCACAGAACTCAATAGATCGGAGAAGTCTAACAAAAACCACACAGCCACACCTGTTCGGTAGAGGCATAGGACATAGGACTTTTGTCGACGACAGAAGGAATCATGATAGCGCCACGGCACTAGTAAACGAAATAAACGAAGCTTTCAACAATGGAGGACAACTCATAAAGGCAAGTTAATTCTCTTCTTTAACTAATTTCTGGTAAATACCCCTGTCTTTCTGTAAACTCTTAATAAGGATTAATTCTTATTAAGAGTTTATGCGTACTAGTACTTTTTCAGGTATACGAGCATTTTTATTGCTGTTTGTAACATTAGTTTTTTTGACTGGCTGTACTCTATTTGACAGAGGTAGTAAACATCCTTCTGCTGAAGACAATATGGAACAGTTAGTTCAAGAAAAAACTCGCACAGGATTTCTAGAAATCGTCGACAAAAATTCCGAAACAAAGACCTTTCCATTGTCTTTCATCGAAGGAGAAAATATCTACGAAATACTAAACCGAGAAAACATAAGTCGAGAAGATTTGGTTATAGAGTTCGATTATCTAGAATTTGATGACGAAGAACAGCTAGTTATCTCAACAATAAACGAGTATAACCCAGCTGTTGATAATATGACTTGGGTACTCCAAATCAATGGCCGAGTAAGTAGAGAAGGGTTACTCGAGACTCGCCCCGGAGAAGGAGACACAATCAGAATAGAGCTTGAAAAAACAAGATAATGACAGATCCTTTAATTCCGTCTCAACCTAAGGCTGTTTAACACCACCGAAAGCGAACTTAAAGCCATCGCAATACTCGCGATAATCGGAGAAAGCAAAATTCCACTCACAGGTAACAGAACCCCAGTCGCAACAGGAATAGCAAGTATATTGTATCCAAATGCCCAAAAAAGATTTTCTTTGATAATTTTTGTTGTTTGTTTAGAAATATCGAACAGCTCGGAAATTTTGTTTAGATTTCCCGCTACTATAATCACTTCGCCAGACTCGATCGCTATATCAGTTCCCTTCCCCATTGCAATTCCTATGTCGGCCTGTGCGAGGGCGGGTGCATCATTGATGCCATCTCCCACCATAGCAACTTTCCGGTTTCCATCCTCCTGAAGTTCTTTTATCTTAGAGGATTTTTGGTGAGGGAGGGTTTCCGCTAACACATTTTTTATTCCTAACTGCGAGGCGACTGCCTGGGCTGTGCTTTCATTATCTCCAGAGATCATCACAACTTCGAGTCCTTTTTGAAAAAGTTCAGAAACGACTCTTTTGCTTTCGGGTTTAATTTGGTCAGATAGAGATAGAACACCCACAACCTCTTTATTTATCACAACGTAAATCACTGTTTTACCCTGTCTTTGTAATATTTTCACTGTCGCTTTTTGTTCATCTGACACATTGGTCCCCAAACGCTCTAAAAGCTTCGTATTGCCGACAATTAATTCTTTTTTCTCAACATTTCCAATTATTCCCATGCCTTCGTAATTATGGAAGCGTGAAATTTTCAAGTTATTAAAACTAATTTTTTGATCTTTTGCCTCTGTCACTATTGCCTCGGAAAGTAGATGATTTGCTTGGTTTTCAAGTAAAGCTACATATTTCAACATTTCTTTTTCTTGGTAATTTTTACTAAACATCACAATATCTGTAATTTCGATTTCTCCTTTTGTGAGAGTTCCTGTTTTATCGAACACTATTGTAGTAACTTTGTGCATCTGTTCTAATGCCCTAGAATCTTTCACAAGAATTCCTTTACTAGCTGATTTCCCTGAGGCGATCATTACCGCAATCGGAGTCGCCATGCCTAATGCACACGGACAAGCTATTATCAAAACTGTTGATGCTGTGTAAACTGCTAGTTGTAATCCGTAATACTCCCCGGCTCCTATAAATAACCAAAAAATAAAAGTGAGTATCGAAACGACGACTATGACAGGAACAAACACTTCGGAAATTCGATCTGCAAGTCTCTGGATCGGAGAAGTAGTCATCTGCGCTTCATCAACAAGTTTGATTATTTGGGCAAGAAGTGTTTCTTGTCCAACTTTTTCGGCTTTAAATTTCAAAATACCCGATTTATTTAGAGTCGAGCCAATAACCTTCACTCCCGGTGTTTTTTCAACTGGGAGAGATTCTCCTGTAACCATCGACTCATCGACTGTGCTTTTCCCTCCTACTACAACCCCGTCGACTGGGATTTTCTCTCCAGGACGGACGAACACAATATCGCCGACGACTATTTGGGTGATGGGTACTTTTTCTTCTCGATCATCTCTTATGACTGTTGCATCTTTAGCTTGAAATTCAAGAAGCTTAGTTATAGCTTTGTTAGCATTTCCTTTCGCTTTGGCTTCCATGAATCTCCCAAGCAAGATGAAGAAAATAATAAACCCTACCGGTTCGAAAAACGGCTCAACTTCAATATCAGAAAATACTCCCGGGAAGAACGTAACAATAGTAGAAAAAAGCCATGCCACTGAAGTCCCGAGTGCAACGAGGGTATCCATGTTGGAGGTTTTGGACTTTAAAGCACTAAAAGCACTTTTGAAAAAATCACTCCCACCCCAGAACAAAATCACAGAAGAAATCAAAAACTGAGCTATCCACGACGCACTAAAATTTGAATTTTGACCAGATGAATTTAATCCAAGCAACATCTGAATCATAATAATCACAAAGGGAATATTAGCAATTCCGACAACCACCACTTTCATTTTTAGTTTTTTATATTCCTTTTCTTTCAAGACTTTGGCGTGACCATGATCCGAATGTGAATCGTTACTCGTCGAGTCATGGGAATAATAATGATCGTGATGATTCCCATCGTTAGCTTCGTGGTGGTGTGAGTGATCCTCTACAATTTCGGTAATTTTTGGAAAAAGATTATATGAGCCTACTTTTGACACTGCGTTTGCCAATACACCGAGGTCTACTTTCTCTTTTTCGTATTCAACACTTAGTTTTTCAGTTGCAAAGTTCACAATCGCAGATTTTACACCTGCGATACTCGTGACCGATTTTTCAATATTGTGCTTGCACGAGGCACAGTGCATGCCGACTATATCGAAACTTTCAGAAAGTTGTGCGCTCTTTTGATTCATATTATTTGTATTCAAATAATCTGAGTAGTTCTTCTGTCGAAGTCTTCTCCCGACCAGTCCTTATTTGATCTATCACGCAGTTTTTAAGGTGGTCTTCGATAATCAAAAGATCTAGTTTTTTTAATGCATTTTGCACTGCTCTAGACTGATGTACAATGTCTACGCAATACTTATCAGTTAGTAACATTTCCTCTATTGCCTGAATATGTCCTTGAATTATCTTGATTCGATGTAAAGCTCTGTCTTTCGTTGTGTGTTTAAAGCGCTTATCTATTTTCATTTTAAATATCCCCATATAAGGGATATTATAACTAAAAACTTTTCTTTTGTCATGCTTTTGTTGATCAAAAACCAATTGATTGTCGTGGATTCAGGGATTTGCTTCTTTGATTTCGCTTTGAGGAAGTCGGATTTTGCGTGGAGTTGTCACAAGCAAAATAGTCGCAACAAAAAAAGTTAATAATCCCATCAAAGAAAAGGTATTGTAGTACCCTAACCTGTCGCTCATTATTCCCAAAATTATTG
>CAZZFI010000034.1:4087-7974 GCA_964653475.1 uncultured Candidatus Saccharibacteria bacterium
TGGAATTATAATGAATGCTATCGAACCGGTTGCGTTAACCATACCAAACAAATGGTTTCTTTCATTTCCAAGCCGGGAAGCAAGATCTGTAAACACTGCATTGTTCAAGGGTTGAGTTATGTGTAAAAGTAAACTCGAAGAAAATATAATGATCGCGGTGGGAACCAGCTCGTCTTTAAAGAAAAACAGTAATGCTAAAAACAATCCACCAATCATAAGCGTCATCTGGGAGATTATTTTTTTTCGTGTTTTTATTAACATTTTGGAAAAGATGACGTATGCTATCAAACCTGGTACAGCAAACAAAAACATGACTAGCCACCCGATTTCTTCACCTAGCAGGCTAAGCCCAAACAGTCCACCAAACACAGCAAATGAGGCGAAAAACCCTTGCAATGTTAAAGATACCACTAAAACTTGCCAAACTTTACGATAAAGAATTTTCCAGGTTTTAAATTCTCGAAGCAGTTTTAGCACTCCTTTACTTTTACTTTTTACCTTGATCTCTCCAGATTCAACCCTTGATGTTGTAACAAGCAAAATTGCGAATGCAGAAAAATACAACGCCCCTGTAAATAGTGGATATCCTGTTTCTCCAGAGAATAGTAACAGAGATGCTACAATCGGCCCTGTTATCGCAATCATCCCTATTAGCAACAATAATAAACTCCAATCTTTGCTGAAGTTTTTATTTTTGTCAGAGTGTAATATGTAATTCTGTTCGGAAAATACTTGCAGTTCGTAGTAGATTCCCCAAACAATCGAAGCTAGTAAAAAAAAGCCTACAAATGCAAAGACCTCGCCCAGAAACATACTCAAAGGAAAAAGCATGGCAACTAAAACCGAAAACATCATCATCTGTTTCCAATTTTTCCTTGAGATCAGCGATGGGAAAACAAAATCGCAGACCAAGCCAACAACCGAAGACAAAGATATTATCAGACCCATTATGGTGTTTGATTGAACAGCATTTTCAACAACGATCGGAAAAGCATAGGACAATATACTATCTGCACTTCTCACAAAAAAGACGCTTGCGAAAAACACCAAAAACAACTGCGTGGAGGCAATATGATCAGAAAATTTCTTATTTAGAATTCTTAAATTAGTTAACGCGAATTTACGTGTCATTTAAACTAGGTTGTCTGGGGTGACTGTGCGTCTAACTGTTTTCTGTAGAAGAAGTAGTAGTATATGCTGACAATGTTAACTAAAAGCACTAATACCAACCATACCACTTTGTCATTTTCGTTCTTCCAGTTATCTCTTTTGAGAATATCAATTATTGATAATATCCAAATAGCAGTGAGTCCAAAAGCTAGGATGATTGTTCCACACCATATACAAATAAATAGTACACCAAACAAACCAGAAGCAGTACCTTCAGCGGTTGAGGTTACATTAACAAAAGCGTCTGACTGTGCACTGACACCACCTACTAAAAGGAACATTCCTACCGCTAAAAGAACCGGAGCTGCTAAAAGTAGTAATTTTTTCATCGTAAAGAGAAATAAAAATAATCTTCTAATAGTATTATTATTAATAAAGATTGTCAAAATAATGTGAGAAGGGTTTAACTAATGACTCCAAACAGTCCCTTAAGCTATAATTAAGCATGGATAAGATAATTAAAAAAAAAGAGTTAACTGACTCATGGTTTTTTTCTGAACCCGGAAGAGTCGCCCGCCTTCTCCACATCTATGTTAAAGGAGATGCTGTAACGATTCTGCCTATTTGGGCTTTTATCCTGTTAACTGGTCTTCTGAGCTGGAAATTCATGCTTCTTGAGATAGGATTGTTACTGTTTCTGAGAGGGTTTGGAGAGATGATATACTGGCTTTTACAGCAATTCGAAAAACATTCATATCGACCTAAAACTAAACATAACAAACTTGGAAATAATGCAATTTACATTCTGTATCAATTATCAGGACTTAGAAACGCATTTATTGGTCTGGTTTTGATATTCTTCGTTTTGCTCTATCTATACTAAGGAAGGGTCGCATAGTCCGGTCTAGTGCGCCACTCTCGAAAAGTGGTATCGGGGAAACCTGATCGCGAGTTCGAATCTCGCCCCTTCCGTAGAACCAAAACAGCTACACAACAATTAATTCTCTACTCTTCGATTTGCACCTTCTATTCACATTGTTTATATTGTAATGTGCATAAACTTAGCCTTGTGACTTATGAAACAAAAACTTAACTTGTTCTTACTAGTTGCATTGGCATTATTAATGATAGTTCCGGTGCTTTTTCTGATGTTCCGAGAATTCTCCCCTTCGGATTTTAGTGCTGCAACGACATACTATATTTCTCCAAGTGGAAACGATAATACCGGAAATGGTTCCAAAGCATCCCCATGGAGATCAATAACAAAAGCAAACAGTTCGATAGCGCCTGGAGATACTGTAATTCTTCTAAACGGAACTTACCCCGCATACCAGACAATCACAAAAAACAACACAACCTGGAAAGCCGAGAATAAACAGCAGGCGATAATTGATGGTGGATTTCCTTCGACTGCACTAAATAACAATTGGGATAATATTGTCAAAGAATGGAATAACAGATGTCAAAACAAAAATTTCGGCCCCTATTCAGCTGTACTGACTATCAGCAATGCAAGTGGAGTTACATTAGACGGACTTTTTCTGAGGAACGCATGCGGTAGAGGGCTACAAGTATCCGCCAATGATAATAGTAGAGTCGACAACATAACTATCCAAAACTCAAAAATTGATTGGACATACAATGCAGCAGTTTTCGCTACCTCAACCAACCAAAAGAATCTCAAGTTTTTGAATAACGACTTAACAAGAATGTCTATAGCCGACGAGTATAATGTTCGCGTTCCCGGATCATGTGGAGATCGCGATAGTAATTACTGCGTTAATATTAGCGTAGCTTTTGGTGGAGAAGATACTTTAATTAAAGGAAACCTTATGGCTTGGGGAGAAGGCGAAGTTACATCTCAACCCGGAAGCAAAAACCACATATTTGAAGATAACATCTTAATCGGGAACAAAAATAGCTATTATCTAGGTATGGTAGAAAATGTTACAGCAAGGAACAATATCTTTATCTCTCCAGAGACAAAGAAAACGAGAGCTGGCGGAAAGCCCGGGCAGTACGCCTCGGGAATGTGGAGATTTGGGCTCAGAAACGAAAGAGGACATAACAATCGTAAAGGTGCGTCTAACTTCAATACAAACATCGCTATCTACAACAATCTAATTATCAACACTAGCTTCTTTATCACCGGCACGAATGGAAGTTACGTAGGGGATAATAACCAAATATATTTTGGAAATAATACTATCATTGCTGGAAAAACCCTCGATGCAGTTTTGCGAATAACTCATGGATCTACCACCAATGGGGATCCGAAGTTAACCGGAATTTTAGAAAACAACATTTTTGATATAAGGAAAAACCCGAATGCAAATATTGTTTCTAATCTGAGCGGAAACGATAAATTTACTTATCGAAACAATATCTGGCCTTCCTCTGCACCTCAAAATGTAAGATCGGGGACAAATATCACTGCTAATGATCCCGGAATAGTTAACCCACTAGTACTTCTGGATATAGAACATCCAGAAATTGGACCAGAGACAATAGACACTGCAAACTTACGAAATCTGATTAATATTGACAACTATCGCTTGAAGGCAAGTAGTCCTGCAATAAATGCGGGTTCGACAGCAGGTGCTACAAATAGTACCCAAGTTCCAAGTACCGTTAGATCCCAAGATTTTTTAAAAAATTCTAGAGTTGGAGTTCCTGATATCGGAGCAATCGAGTATGGTGGAGTGTTCCATACAAGCACCCCTACCCCCACTCCTAGCGTAACACCTAAACCTACTGCTACAACCAAGCCTTCTGAA
>CAZZFI010000035.1:0-2690 GCA_964653475.1 uncultured Candidatus Saccharibacteria bacterium
ACAGTAGGGAAAGCTAAAATATCAGAAAAGCATGCTGCATTTATCGAAACCCAACCGGGAGCAACTTCTGCTGATGTTTTAGCGATTTTTAAGAAAGTATACAGTGAATCACAAAAAAAACTAGGGGTAGTTCCCAAAGCCGAAATTTTTTTTCTTGGTTTCGAAGACTCTGAAGTAGAGAAGTATAGATAATCCCGATAATGTAACCTATTTTTTACCAACGACCCCAAGACCAACCCATAGTTAATTATTGACAAAAACGCAGGTAGTCCGATAGTAATTTTTAAATGGATACGAAGAAATAACAGTAGAATCGGGGAGTGGTCGAGATAGACAAAAGAATTTAATACTGCTATAATAGTTATGTCATGAAAAATAATATGACAACAAAATTGGCTATCAGACTTGAGCCTGAGGAGAAAGATCTCCTTTTTTATTTCGCCAGAAAGCTAGGGGTGTCGCCCTCGGCATTGATTCGAAATCAGGTTAAAGTACTATTAAAAGAGCTAGAAGAAAAACTTACCGACAAATATTACTTACAACTTACTTCTCTGGACTCATACAACGGTCCAACTTATACCCAGGAGGATATAGAAAAACTTTTCGAAGTTAAGCAATCATGAGAATTATCTATACAAATAAAGCCAAAGATGACTTGGCGCGAATAAACTGGCGCATCAGAACCAAAATAATAAACAGTCTAGGAGTCATCACTGAGCCTAAACCAAGCCGCAAACTTCCACTCAAGAAACTTTACGGAAGTGATCTTGTTAAAACAACAGTCGAAAAGCACGTGATAATCGGAGAAAAAGACGGAGAAAAACTTAATGTACTCTCTGTCTTAAAACAACAAAAATTAAAGCCCTCCGGTGTCAAGTTTGTTCAGGCCTAAAAAAAGTTGTATCATATAAACAACTCCATCAATTAGTCTTATGAGGAAGAGATCCGAGCTAAGCGAATTAACCGAAAACACTTTTCGGGTTTTTGTGATTATAGCTCTATCGATTTTGGTTTCACTTTCAATCTTAATTGCCGCAAAAATATATCAAGACAGAAATCTGGAAGTCGAGAATACCCAAATCAGCCTAAGTTTCGAAGCGGACAATTTCCCGACGTTACAACTTGGGCATTACTGCTTATGGGCAGTCGATAGCGATAACAATTATAAATTTCTTAAACGTTTTAACTCAGTAAATAACAACCTTGTCAGCTTAGATGGCTCAGACTTAAACTCATTAGAAATCGATCCCCTAGAGGGTTACACTGGCTTTGTGGTTACAATTGAACTAGAAGGTGACAGAAACGAAAACCCAAATGATTTTGAGCTTACGAGAGGGATAATCGAAGATGATACAGCCGGACTTTTGTTTGATTTCAAATCCATCGGAGAGTCGAATTCTTATATTCTTTCTACTCCAAGTGATGGAAACAGAACTATAAACGAACAAAGCGGTATTTGGTTTGTTACTAGTGATAACGAAAGCCCCTCTTTAGATCTAGAACCACTTCCAGGTAAGAAGTTTTCCTATCAAGCAAGAGTATTAAATACAAAAACTGGGGATCAACTCAATATCGGATATTTTAGCGACCCAAAAACTAAAGATGATTTCCAAGCATACTCTTTATCATCATCGGTATTTAACACACCAGGAGAAGATTTTTTAACTAATCTTCCTGGTGACGTAGAACCGCCTATCAACCTAGCAAATGGGGATTATGAATTAATTGTCAGTCTCGAGCCATTTACAAATGATGGAGATTTCACTGGAGAAGAGATCTTTCTAGAAATAATGCGATCGTATATTCCAAAACAGCTCGAACCTAATACCTCACAAAATCTTGACATTACTTTCAAACCAATTTCGTTAAAGATAAGTATAAATGAGTGATATCCGACTTCTTTCTCCTGTTCTTATTAATAAAATCGCAGCTGGAGAAGTTGTAGAGAGACCCGCCTCCATCGTAAAAGAACTTCTCGAAAACTCTCTCGATGCCGGTGCGAAAAATATAACCGTACGGATAGAGCAGGGCGGAATAAATTTTATCGAAGTCGAAGATGACGGAATAGGGATGAATGAACAAAATGCCAAACTTGCATTTGCACAGCACGCGACTTCTAAAATCAAAGACGAAAAAGACCTAGAGTCCATCTTTACACTTGGTTTTCGAGGAGAAGCATTAGCAAGTATTAGTAGTATCGCAACTACAACGTTACATACTAAAACATCAAAAACAGACCCTGTTTTTGTATCAATACAGAATGGTCAGGTAACCTCAAAAGATGGGGAAGGAAGAAACACAGGAACTACGGTTACTGTGAAAAATGTCTTCCAGAAGATTCCTGCTAGAAAAAAATTTCTAAAGTCAGAAAATGTCGAATATAAGCACACTCTAGGTGTTTTCACAAAATGTGCCCTCGCAAATTTCGATGTAGGATTTACTCTATACCACAACAATAAAGAAATCTTTTCACTCAAGCCTGTAAAGAACCAAGAAGAACGACTGATACAAGTTTATCCGAACTTGAAAAATAACTTGGTACCTGTGACTTTTCTGGACATGAGTATAGAGATTAGCGGATATATCGGCCACCCCTCGATCAACAGAAAAGACAAGAGTATTCAATACATTTTCGTAAACAAAAGAGCAGTGAATGAACCTGTTGTTGCGTCTGCTATTAAAACCGGTTT
>CAZZFI010000035.1:2700-7616 GCA_964653475.1 uncultured Candidatus Saccharibacteria bacterium
TCTTATGCATAACCAACAGCCTGTCTACTTCTTGAATATTAATATTGATCCAAAAAGAGTAGATGTTAATGTTCATCCCCGAAAAAACGAGATCCGTTTTGATAACCAACAAGAAATTTTTAGAATTGTTTACAATTCAGTAAGAAAGTCCCTCGAGAATCATCTTCAAAGTGAGCTAAAAGAGCGATTCCGAAACTTTTCTGCAGATCAACCATCAGCAACAACATACAATAGCAGTCGTCCAACTGGATCGTTTCCTAAACCTAGTTCTACCAATGTTTTAGACTATAGCACTGAAAAACCCCAACCCGTTCCCGATTCTATCCAAAAAAGCCTCGAGTTTACGAAAACTCTACTCACTGACACACAGGGAGAAGACCGTGCTTACGAAGAAGAGAAAACTATTAAAGCACTACAGATTTTCGACACATATGTTGTTATGGAAAGGGGAGAAGATATGTATGTAATCGACCAGCATGCGGCAGCAGAAAGAATCACTTTCGAGAGAATAAAATCACGCTTCGAAAAACACGAGAGCCTACCTTCTCAGAGCCTTTTGATTCCAGAAGAAATTACCCTTTCTGAAGGGGAGAATATCGACCTTCTCGAAAACAAGCAAACACTCCATCACCTTGGTTTTGAATTTGAGCTGAAAGGAACAAAAGTCCTATTGAAAGCAGTTCCCGAGATCTCTGTTTCAAAAAGTCCGAAAAAATTTTTTAGTGAAATTGTTAGCAATATTAACGAGTTTAATAGAAACACAAAAAAAGAAGATCTCGAATTACTAAATAAAATCATAGCTACTGTCGCATGCCACAGTAGTATAAGAGCAGGGCAACGACTTGAAGAAATTCAGGTTAACCAGTTGATAAAAGATCTATTAAATTGCAACCAACCATATTCTTGTCCTCACGGACGCCCAATTATTTGGATTGTTAGTCAAAATGAGCTCGAAAAAAACTTTAAAAGAAAACTCTAATCTTCTTAGTACAAAAAAACTTTTAATAATACTCGCATCAGCCGCTATAGGGATATTCCTTTTTATATTTTCATTTTTAAACAGTATCCAAGATTCTCAAATCCTAGTTTCTCCCAACAATTCTTTAAACCAAGAACAAATAGAAGAATTTAGTCTTCCTGAAGACCATCATACAGTTACTATCTCAAATACTTCAGGACAGCACAAATTCAAAGTCGCTCTAGCAACAGATGAAAAAACAAGACAAAAAGGCCTTATGGGCGTAAGGTCTATGCAGGAAAATGAAGGCATGTTATTCGTATTTCCAGAGGAAACTCAATTATCATTTTGGATGAAAAACACTTATATTCCACTAGACCTGATATTTATCGACAATAATAATATTATAGTGACTATTCACGAAAACGCGAAACCTCTTGATATTACTAAACGATACGAGAGCGCAACACTGGCTAAATACGTACTTGAAGTAAATGGTGGAACTTCTGGCGAAAAAGGTATAAAGGTTGGAGATAGAATAGAGATATCCCCAGAACTTGAGTAATTTTTTTCAAAAACGAATTCCTCACCTAATAAATCAATTTATTATTTCTCGTGCACCCTAAATACCAATCGGCGACAACAACCGGGTGGAGCGCCGTATCAGTACTGTATAAATTATTAAAACACACTCGTTTTTAATGTACAAATATTCTTGACAACTGTTCAATTATTCTGCTAAATTATTAACACAATTAAATATAAGCAAAAGGCAGTAAAAATAGTTAAAAGTGCAAGCAAAAATGTCTCCGAGAGGAGGCATTTTTGTTTCTGTTTGATTTAGGAAAGACTAAATTCATATTCAATAACTCTGACAAATAGACTATAATATCTTTGTTACCCTTAACTTTAATAAATAACTGATTATGAACTATCTTGTCCCTACTGTTATCGAAAAATCCCGTGATGGGGAGAGAGCATACGACATTTACTCAAGACTTCTAAAAGAAAGAATCATTTTCCTTGGTACCGGTATAGATGACCAAGTTGCAAACGCAGTAATAGCACAACTTCTTTTTCTTGAAAAAGAAGACACCGAGAAAGACATAACAATCTATATAAATTGTCCCGGAGGAGTTATATATTCTGGACTTGCTATTCTGGATACCATGAATTACATAAAACCAGACATAGTAACAGTAGCAGTAGGAGTGGCGGCATCCTTCGGAACTGTGATATTGTCTGCAGGAGCAAAAGGCAAAAGATTCGCTTTACCAAATAGTATGATTCATATGCACCAACCTTTAGTAAGTGGCGGGATCTCAGGACAAGCAAGCGATATCGAGATAGAGGCAAAGGAAATCCTTAGACTAAAAGACTTGCTTACTGACATACTAGCTAAAAACACTGGACAAAAATACGACACAATCATAAAAGACAGTGATAGAGATAAACATATGACTGCAAAACAAGCTCTAGAATATGGTCTGATAGACAAGATTCTTTATAAACGTTCTTAAACATATGATAGAATACACGCTGATAAATCAGCTCCATTTACTGGAGTAGGTTTTTAAGATGTTCTTTCGGGTGGTTAGCTCAGCTGGTAGAGCATTCGCTTGACGTGCGAAAGGTCATTGGTTCGAATCCAATACCACCCACCAATAATTAAACTTAATTTGGAGATTGAATTAAATATTATGAGTACTGCTCCTATGATTGATCTGGAACGACAAAGACACAGTCTCGCACACGTATTAGCATACGCAGTAAAAAGACTTTACCCTGAAACCAAAATGGGAATAGGCCCTGTTACGGATACAGGTTTTTACTATGAATTTGATAGTGAACATAAATTCACTCACGAAAACTTGTCCGAAATAGAAGAGGAGATGAAAAAAATAATCAATGAAGATATCCCCTTTACAAATATAATTATTCCTAGGGACCAAGCATTGCAAACACTTTTGCAACTTGGGGAAACCTACAAAACTGAACTCCTAAACAGTATTCCTGATTCTGAAGTCAGTTTTTACAAAACTGGTGACGAGTTTATCGATATGTGCAGAGGTCCCCATGTAAAAAGCACGGGAGAATTAGAAAACTTCAAACTTATTAAAATCCAAAAGTCATACTGGATGAACGATACTTCAAGACCTATGCTTCAAAAGATAATTGGTGTAGCTTTCGAATCAAAACGAAAACTAGAAGATTACCTCGAAAATATCCAACGTTTAAATGAGATCAACAGTGTGTTGATAGCTGAAAAACTAGGACTATTGAGACTAGATACAACTGCAAAAGTTTCTTCTCCAATTTGGCTGAAAAACGGAATACTGTTATTCCAGAATATAATCAGATATCTCGAAGAAAAAATCGCAGAAACCGAATCTGGACTTGTACAAGAGCCCTGGATCAGCAATAAAAAAGGAATTCTGGAAGAATCACTTCCTGAATTTATCAACAACCACCCTCTACAAGTAGTAGTAGAAAAAAACGAGATTATTTTCAGGAATAGTACCGAAAGTTTTCTGATTTCTCAGATTCTTTCTGAGGCAGAACAAAACCCTGGACAATCAGTTTATTCAACAGGATCCGTGTTCAGAGCATTTGATGGTGAACTTCTGGACACATCAGAAGAAAAACCAGAACACCTCACAGACTATATGGAGACTACTTATCCAGTAATCTTAACCTGTGTGAAAAAAGAAGAGTTAAAAGATATGATCATTTCTCATATCCGTTTAGTTGGAACAGTATTAAGAGGCTTTGGTTTTAGCCAATTTAAATTGATTTTGGAAACACCAGAGTATAACAAACTCAAAAAGTATATATACGACGAAAAAACTTGGGACCAATCAATCACAATTCTGAAAGACATTGTAACTGAACTAAAAATCCCTTCAAAAATTCGCGAAGGGGGAGCAGAGTTTTATGGTCCAAAATTTACTTTTGAAGTAAAAGACAAGTACGCTAGAAACTGGGAAATATCTAAATTGACTCTTGATATGAACTTGTTTTCTAAACTCAAAAAGAAGAACCTCGCACAAGATTATGCACTGATACATACCTACCTTGTAGAAAGTGTGGAAAAACTTCTTGATCTTGTTTTAGAACATGGAGAAGGAGCACTACCAATATGGGTTGAGCCTGAACAGATAGAAGTTATTCCTCTAGAGAGCAAATACGCTCATAAAGCAGTAAAAATTGTGAGAGAATTAAAAGAAAATAACTTCAGAGTTAACTTTGACCAGGGTGATACTGTGAACCCTGAAGAAAGGATTTCGAAAGCAATTGAAAAGAAAATCCCTTATATTGTGATAATCGGAGAAAAAGAAGCTAATACTGATTCTATTTCAGTAAAAGAAAATGGGAAAGATATTGGACTTATGCGAATTAATGAACTGATACAGAAAATCGACGAAGATATCCAAGATACTCTCAACTCTTTTTAAGACAATATTATCAAGTGCCTGGAAGCCTCGGAATCTTGAAAATTTAAGATACATCTGGTAATATCAATAGTTGCAAATATTTATTTAAATTATTTTTTTTGTAGCGATAAACAATCAATACTTTTCAAGAGAAAAGAACAAGGTATTTGAAAAATACGCGAGAAACGAAGAGATAACATCACCTAAGCTTTTGGTAATTGACAATGAAGGAGAAAGTCTCGGGGTAATCGATCTTCAAAAAGCATTACAAATAGCACGTGAGAGAGAACTTGACCTCATAGAGGTCGCTGGAAAAGCAAAACCTCCAGTTGCTAAAATAATGTCTTGGTCGAAATTCAAATATCAACAAGAGAAGAAGCGAAAAGAAAACAAAAGCAAAGGAATAGAGATGAAAGAAATGTGGTTTAAATCTTTCATCGGAGATGGAGATCTTAACCACAAACTAAAGAAGGTTGAAGATTTTCTGGAGAAAAAACATCCGGTCAAAATCACGATAAAAGCCA
>CAZZFI010000036.1:0-7616 GCA_964653475.1 uncultured Candidatus Saccharibacteria bacterium
ATGAACGCATGGATGAATAGTCCTACTCACAGAGCAAACGTTCTGAATGGCAACTTTACTGAGATTGGAATAGGATTTGCACATGGTTCATTTCAAGGAAACCCGAACAATACAGTAGTTGTGGTACACTTCGGAGCTAAGCAAGGTGCCTCATCACAACCGAGTGCACCTTCTCCAACTGTTGGAGTTAAGACAGTAATTCCAACATCAAAACCAGTGGCAACAAGACCTCCATCTCCGACAGCAATCCCAGGAATTACTATAGATACACCTGAAGATGGTTCTATCTTAAATACTTCTGATCCCGAAATTACAGGAACAAAACCTGAGATTAGTAATCTAGAATTTTTTGTCAACGAACAAAAAGTTGGAGAACATAGAGAACAAGGAGTCAATTTTAGTTTTAGACCTGGGAAACTCGAAGATGGTGATCAAAAGCTTAAGGTAATAGGCCATATAAATAATCAGCAAGCAAGCGAGTCTCCTGAAGTTCGTTTTACAATCGATACCACACCTCCAAAACTAGAGAGTGACAATCTCGAGATTTCATACTCAAATCCAGATGGTGAGAGTATGATTACAATTACTGTACCGATCGAAGAAAAAGACATCAAAGTGTTCTCTGATATAGGAGAGAAAGAGTTTACTAACACAGAAGGGAGTATATGGTCCGCAACTTTCGAGAGAAGTGCCATAGAAAATATCAGCAAGTTTTCGATCATAGCTGAAGATAAAGCAGGAAATCAGTCAATCTTGGAATTTCCAACAAGTGAAGTACTAGCCTCTGACCACACGTTGTTTTTGACAGAAGACGGAGGGGTCCCCAGAACCAATATCTCTGGAGCTCTTTTAGGTAGTATGTTTGCAGGAGGAATAAAGTCCAGAGTTAATTTTATCTTTATATTCTTTTTGCTGATATTATTCTCACTTGATTTCTACTTTCTTAACAAGTCTGGACTTACCGGACTTAAGAAAAGCAAATCTCACTTACAGATTTCAGCCATAGTAATTTTGTTTATGGTGCTGTTGGTAGGCGGCTTTAGTGGTTCAGTTTTGTAATGAAAACAATCGTTAGTTACTCAAAAAGACCTTATGTGTATGCATTTCTTCTAACAGTTGGGATGGTGATGTTGTATTCGATTGTTCGCACCTCCGGAACAGTCAGATTTCTGATAGGATCGTTTAGTTTATATCTACTTTTGTTGTTTGAGTTATATTCCACTAAATACTATGTCTTTGAGATAGATAAACAACTCACGTTCGAGAAAAAAGATATAAAGCACAGAAGAGCACACTGGGTTCATCATTTGGTCTTGCCCACAATCCTATTCCTGAGTTTCGTATTGTTTATCCTTGTAAACTCCCAGCTGAATATGCTTTTGTTTTTATCGTTACTTAGCTTTGCCTTGTTTTCGTTTACATTTATAAACATAAAGGCTTATTACGAGAGAAAATATAAAATAGAAAAACAGACGGCGAATATTTACGATATCATAAGCATCTCGAGTGTTTATATGTTGATATATTCGCTTTTAGTTCTAGGAAATTTTTTTGGATATAATTTTATCATCGCAGGTTTGTTTAATACATTGATTCTTCTCGCGATGGGATTCCTCACTATTTCGAGATATGACCTTTTGAATAAAAAGGGTTACATCCTCCTTGGTGCTTTGGTTCTGATCTATATTAACTTGTTCTTGATTTTGTTGGGTTATGAACTTTCGGTGTTGGTGTATGCTGTTATAGCAACTTTCGGATTTTATTATTTCACTGTTGTTGTTGACCATATGGACGAAGACTCATTAACACTTAGGGTAATTTTAGAATATCTTGCAGTATTTCTGGTTATCTTCGTTATTATTGTGCTAGGCAATATTTAACATATTAGTTTGTTGAAATGGTCGATATCTCCTATATCCAAAAAGGGCATAAATTAACTTCAAAGGAAAAAATCTATATCCAAGAAAAGATTATGAAGCATCGTGAGCTCTTGGAAAAAGCTACTGGAATATCAGTTCTCACGAGATTTAACGAAAATTATCCACCAGATCGTAAATATAGAATGGAAATTTCTGTAACAATGCCTCACACATTTATCAAAGTAGAAGAAAGGGGGATGACATTAGAGAGTTTGATTGATGAGCTTGAAGTTATCTTAAAACGTAAAGTTCAGAGATATCTGGGGCAATTCCAAAAATGGGAAAGACATGAACCTTGGAGAATTAGTGAAGCAAAAGAACAAGCAGTGGATGATTTTATTGAATCTTATGACTACTCAAACTACCAACCTGTAGTCAAAAGAGTGAAACTAGAGACTAATAGACCAATGCATGTTGGCGAAGCAATAGAAAGACTTGAGATGTCAGGAAGAGGTGCGATTTTGTTTAAGGACTACGAAACAGAAAGATATGCTATGTTAACGAAAGACAGTGAAGGCAATTATGAGTTAACAGAAGCAGATGTATGATATAGATCAACAATACAGATCTTTTGTAGCCATAATTCCGCCAGACGAGGCTAGGGTTAAGCTCAGAGATGTAAACCGTAAGCTAAAGAAGTTTTCGAGGAATTTCCGATTCGTTGCTATTGATCAATTGCACATTACCCTTCAGTTTTTAGGGAACTCCGTGTCTGGTTATAGTATATCGCAAATCGAGGAGTCTTTGAGGTCTACGGTTTCGCATTTCGAACCATTTAATGTAGAAATTGGGAAATTAAAATTTGGTTTCCCAAGCCAAAATATCGCTTCTTTGTTGTATTACGATGTTCAAGATGATGTTGAGCTGAATCAATTTGTAAAAACTATACATACTTCTCTGAAAGAAATAGGACTTGATGACATAACAAGAAGAAAAGACCATGCAAAGCTTATTAACCACATTACGGTTGCTAGAACCAAAAGTGATATGAGCAGGAGTTTTACAAGGGAAGTTAATGGTTTCCTCAAAACTTTAGAGTTTCATCCTGTAGGATTTACTGTAAGCGAGATCTCTATTATGGGTAGTAATTTTAAAGACGGAAAAACAAGTTATTCAGAGCTTGTTCGTCTCTCTCTCAAACAATAAATAAAAGAGCAGGTTTCCCTGCTCTTTCTCGTTCTTTCTTCTAGTTTAGTCAGTTACTGGAATCTTCGCATCTATAGACACACAAACCTTCATACTTTCTATTTCTCTTCTTTTGTTTGGTGAGGTGAAAGCCTGGTTACATGCTTGTTCACTTTTGTTGACAGCTTTAAAAGTAAACTCTAGAGTGATCTTTTCACCCTCGTCCATCGGTCCAGTTAATCCGATTATATTTAATAGTTCGGATTTATTACTTGGATTTAATGGCCTGATCATTCCTGTCTCGTGAGATGTTTCATCTAAGAATAGACTTGTGACATCACTATCAATCTTATCTGTTTTAAGATGTACGCTAACTGGTCGCATATCTGTTGTGTAGACATCCCTCATAAATAATTTCGTGATCTCTTCGGTGCCAGTGTTTTCGAAATCGACCCTAAAAGTGATCATTTCTCCAACTTCATATTCAAGTTTTCCAACTACGGATTTTGAGAAGTTGAAACCGAATACTATTTCATCGATCGGAGTTGGTGTTACTACTGGTGTTGCAGTCAAGGTAGGTGTTACCGTTACTGTTGCAGTAGGTGTTGGAGTGAATGTCATAGTTGGAGTAGGTGTAGGAGTCTCTGTTGGTGTTGGTGTCGGTGTAGGTGTAGGTGTAGGAGTTGTTGTACTTGTAGGTGTAGGGCTAGGTGTCCTTGTTGGCGTTGGAGTCGCTGTTCTTGTAGGTGTAGGGCTAGGTGTCCTTGTTGGTGTTGGAGTCACTGTTCTTGTGGGTGTGGGGCTAGGTGTCCTTGTTGGTGTTGGAGTTGCTGTTCTTGTAGGTGTAGGGCTAGGAGTTCTAGTTGGAGTCGGTGTTGCTGTGTTAGTTGGTGTAGGTGTAGCAGGCTCGCATTTTTGCTCAAACTGTTGTTTAAGGATCGTTAGGTTTGCGTTATTAAAAGGTCCTTTAGTCCCGTTGAAACTACAATGATCATTGCCCTCCTCATAGTGACAATAGTTACTAGCATCTGCAGAGTATCTTACAAATACTTGGTCATAAACATCCCACTGCACTACAGAACAAGTAGTATCAACAGGATTTGATACAGCCGGGTTTTGAAGATTTACGCTCTTCGCAATTTTTAGGTTGTATCCAGGGTCCCATTTATCATAACCAAGGTATCCTCCTATGAGTTCGTTACAAACCTTTAAGGGGTCTCGATTTAAGTCCGCACGAGACATCCTACAGTAGTAGATTACTCTACTTGTGCTTGATTGTTGTTCCGCTCTTTGTTCGGCGGATGTTTGGTTTGTCCCCAGAGCCACAAAAGGTTTCTCGTTATCCGAAATAAGAATGGCAGATGCAAAGCTGATAGTGACGAACACTAGCAAAGTTGTATAACTAACCAATAGGTTTTTCATAAGTGTAAGGTAAAATGTATAACTATTATATCACAATAGAGCAGAATTGTGTATCTCATAGTATATGCGAGGCTGTGCTAGTTCGTAGTCTATGAATTGGATCGTTAGATATATGAAGTATCCCCTAATAAAGTTACCTTAATAGAAAAAGACGGACTTTCGTCCGTCTTTTTATAATCTTGATAGATGTATCAGTCTGTAACAGGCACTACTGCGTCTACTGTTACACAAACCTTTTGAGAAGAAATCTCTGTTCTCTTGTTTGCAGAAGCATGTGCTTGGTTGCAAACTTGAGAATTTCTGCTTGTTGATTTAAAGATAAACTCAAATACTAGACTTTCTCCTGGTTTTAGGTCTCCAGTGAAGTCCGTCAAATCTAGAGCTTTATTTTTGTCTTGAGGATCTCTTGGCATTATGTTTCCTCCCTCTTGTTCGCTAGGGTTTGCAAAAAACTGTGAAGTAACATTTCTTCTTTGTCCATTTTGTAGAAGGTATATTGCTTCTACTCTCATGTTTGTAGAATATATGTCTCTCATGTGAATTGTTTCTACTGTCTCAGTTCCAGTGTTTTCCATAGAAACGGTGAAAGTGATTGGTTCACCAACTCGGTAAGTAGTCTTTCCGTTTATTGATTTTCTGAGACTAAATCCGAATACATCAGTTTCTCCTTTTACATCAGGAGTAGGTGTTACAACCGGTGTATTTGTTACTGAAGGAGTAATTGTAACAGTTACGGAAGGTGTTATTGTAACTGTGACTGTAGTTGTAGAAGTTGGTGTAGGTGTCAGTGTCATGGTCGGAGTTGGTGTGAAGCTAGGTGTAACTGATGGGGTTACAGTGTTTGTAGGAGTAGAAGTTGGTGTATCAGAAGGTGTGGATGTTGGGGGAGTACAAATACTTGGACCCATTCCACAGCTTGTTCCTTCGCTAAGAAATGTTCTATCAGGTATTACTGTATTTCCCCAGTTATACCATGCTTGGTCAGGACCATCAGTTGCTCCTGGCTCGCTTGGATCTTTGATTCCAGATGGAGGTAGGGGTAATCCTAATTCATAAAAATCAGTTGTACTACCTTCTCTTCCTTGTCCTCGGGCTCTGTCTAGTGCCCAAGCTCTACAGTCTACTTTGTTGTATTCTGGATCTGTTGCCCAGCCATTACATACAGCCCAACCTGAACCCTGGTCATCTACTTGAGCGGAAACAGATTTGTTGTTTAGTATCAAGGATGAAACTTGAACAACTAGGATAGAAAGTACAAGAAGGACGGATAAACTAAAAAACGAACGTTTGATGTTCTTTATTTGCATAGTATAGAAAATAATAACTATGTTTAGTTAAAGTAATGGGGAGTTGCTAATAATTTTAGCAATTCTGGTTTTTGATGTCAATGAAAGTTTCGAGTAGCTACTGACCCACTTTTGACCGTTAAAGCGGACGCACAACATAAGGATCGGTTATCATGGTATAATATTTGTATGAAAAATTTAGTATTGAATAACAAAAAGAGAGTTTTAAAAGGGTGTCTGGCCCTCCTGTTTCTATTGTTGATGATAGTTATCTTTTTTACGTTAAGTAATAGAAAAGACGACAAAGTTCTTGGAGAATCAACTAAAGTGCAAGAACAACTTGAATTTGAAAACAGATCTCATATTGAAAGAATAGATTACAACTTCAAACTTCCAACAGGTGAAAATCCAAATGTGAAAGCACTTACTTCTGATGACAAAGAAGTAGTTAACGATAATGTTAAAGAAAATATCAGCAGGCAAACTGTATCTACAGCTCAAAACACTCCTATTGTTTCTGCAAACACTCTACTTATTCCAAAATTAAATGTCAATACTAAAGTACTGGAAGGTATTGATGGGGAAACTGCAATTCATGAAGGCTCCTGGTTGTATCCAAGTTCTTATGAAGGAGAAGGGGAGAAAATTCTTCTTGGACACAGGAGATACTGGGGAGCAGATGATCCTAGATCATTTTGGAATCTTGATCAATTAACAACTGGAGATCTTATCCACTACGCTGACTCAAAAGGTAAAGTATATAGTTACGAAGTGAAATCCGTCAGTGTCAGAAATGCCGGTGATCTATCGATCCTTAAAGCATCAAAAGAGAACATCATCAAAGTGATCTCTTGTTCAACCGCAGACGGATCAGCTGGTTCTGCTGAAAAACGTATCGTTGTGATTGCGACACAGATCTAATCTCCCGAAAGTATTGTTGTAAATACTTTTAATTCTGTTTGTCTGATATGCTAATATTATGAAGCCTATTATTTTCTTATGTATTTTGAAGTATGAAATCATTCTTGAGTCGAATTTTTAATCCCAATCAAAGTGCCGTCAAAAAAGTTGAACCCACAGTAAACCAAATACTCGAAAAAGAAAAACATTACGAAAATCGCTCTATCGAGGAGATGTCCTCACAGGTCAAAGAAATGCGAGAAGGTCTAAAAGAATATATTGATCAGATCCCAATGATGGCAAGGATGCCTTTAGCTCGAGAAGAATTCAAAAAGTACGAACACATAGATAAACAGATTTATGACAAATTACAGACTTATGTTGTAGATCTTTTCGCAATACTTCGTGAAATCAACAGACGTAAACTTGGTAAACCTCACTATCCGGTCCAATTAACAGCAGCGACCATCCTTGCAAAAGGTCACAGTTTGGCTGAGTTGCGAACTGGAGAAGGAAAAACCCAAGTGTTTCATCTACCAGCAGCATTATATGGTTTAACTGGTAGAGGAAGTCACGTTATTACCGTTAACGATTACCTTGCTAGGCGTGACGGTGAATATGCCGGACATGCATTTTCAGATGTTGGAATTTCTGTCGGAGTTATCACTCCAGACTCATCATATAAATTCGTCCCCGACAGCGAACTTAAAGCTACAAAAGGAGAAGAAGCATATAAAGAAAGACAAAAAATCGATATCTCGAAACTGAGTGATATGAAAGGAATTAACCTTGTGGAGTGCCCGAAGAAAGAGGCATATCAACAAGATGTGCTTTACGCTACAAACAATGAAGTCGGTTTCGACTACCTACGGGATAACATGGTCTTCGATATCGAGGAGAGAGTTCAAACAGAACTTTATTTCTGTATCGTTGACGAAGCGGACTCAATCTTGATTGATGCAGC
>CAZZFI010000037.1:0-7554 GCA_964653475.1 uncultured Candidatus Saccharibacteria bacterium
TTCTAAATCTGCACCGACACTACGGGCGAGGAGAAACGGACGAGTTTCATCCTCCAAATCAATAGAGAGAACAAGATTAGTCTCGTCCCCCTCAGAAGAAGATCTGGATGAATATCGAGTTCCGGAGTCATCCCCGATGAAATCCGTATTCTGGTTTATATTAGTAGTTGTGTTAGCCTTCTTGGCATTTTGGCTTATCAAAAACTTTCTAAATGACTCTAGGGAGGACATAGGAGAAAATCCTACTCCGGTTCCTTCTGTTGAAGAAGGCTCATCAATAGTCGCAACCAACGTGATGCCAGACGATCCAATAGCTCCGTTTAGCGACGGTGAGATCTGGAATACAGATGCAAAACAAATCCAGGCTAGTACTGCAGGAGTTGATTTTACAGTTGCCTCCATTCATGTTCAGCCACATAACTCATATATTTCTGTTGTTTACGAACTCGCAGGTGGTAGCCTCACTGATTTCCCTCAAGTAACCGCAGAAATGCTTTCTGATATAAGTCTTGCAATCGAAGATGTTGTAGCAAATAACTCTATGATATCGGTAAATCAACAACTTGATATCGATTCAGCTTCAATAAAAAGCCTTTCTCGAATTTCGTTTGACGAGAATGTTGATTCATACCTTATTGGGCTAGTAAGTGAACAGCCATTCACACTATATAATAGAGTTGAAGATGGCAAAAAATATGTATTTCTAGACGTGTTGCTTCCTAGAAATGCTTCCCCTTCTCCGAGCGTTGCACCCACATCAGGACCCTCTCCAACACCTTTGCCTGCAGGGTCACAAAATTTGACAAATGAGTTTGGTAAAACACAACAAAGGATTACTATGGCTACAACTTCCAACAGTGCTAAGATTACAAAATATAACTATTTTGATGCTCCAGATAAATTCACATACAAACTGATACTTGAAGATGCTTTACCAAATGCACTGGCTACTCTTGATGGATCTACTCTAACTCTCGAAGTTCAAAACCTAGTATTTGATGGAGTTGTAGGAAATGGTGGGTCCGGAAGTACTGATTTAGCAGAAACTGGAGTGACACATGTGTTAAATGTAAACATCACAAACGAAAATGGTGTCTCTAAATATGTCTTCACGCTTGATGCATCTAGAGATTTCAGAATCTTTGCTGACGAAGAAGAAATGTCGCTAACTCTAGAAATCAAAAATTGATATTAAGGATAAAGACGGTTTAACATTCTTGGGAAAGGAATTGTTTCTCGGATATGTTTTATCCCTCCGATAAACCTTATTGTCCTTTCTAATCCAAGACCAAATCCTGTGTGCGGAAATGCACCATATTTTCTGAGGTCGAGATACCATTTGTAATCCTCGAAATCGTAGTTATGTTTCTCGATAATTTCTAACATTTCGTTGTAATCAAAAATCCTCTCAGATCCTCCCATAAGTTCTCCGAAGCCTTCAGGTGCGACAAGATCAACCGCACGTACTCTTTCCATATCACCATCTTTGAATCTAGTCATGTAGAAAGCCTTAATTTCTGCTGGCCAGTCAGTGATAAAAACAGGAACATCATAAACTTCAGAAAGCTTAGCTTCTTCAGGAGCTCCGATATCATCTAAGTAAGTAAGTTTTAAATCAAAGTTCTTGTTTAAAAGATCAATAGTTTCTTTGTGAGTTAGCCGCACGAAGGGTTTTTCTGTGTATTTCTTTAGAATAGATATATCTCTTCCTAGGATATCTAATTCTCTTTTGCAGTTTTCGATGCAGTCTGAGATTATTCTTTTCAAAAACTTCTCCTCAAAATCCATTAATCCATTGAGATCCGTGAATGGAAGTTCTGCATCCATCATCCAGAATTCGATTAAGTGTTTTCTTGTTTTTGATTTTTCGGCACGGAAAACTGGTCCAAAATCGTATGTTCTTCCCAAAGCAACTTCTGCTGCCTCACAGTAGAGTTGCCCAGATTGAGTTAAGTATGTTTTTTCTCCAAAATAATCAACTTCAAAGAGCTCTGAAGTATCTTCGCATGAAACTGGTTGAAATATTGGGGTGTCGATACGTACAAAGTTTTCTTCTCTCAAAAACTTAGTAATAGAAAAGAAAATCTCGTCTCTCAAAATAAGAGAAGCTCTTTGTTTACTTGATCTCAACCATAAGTGTCTATTATCAAGCAAAAAGTCTGGTCCATGTTCTTTGTTGCCGATCAAATACTCAGGGGAAATTTGGATAATTTTGATATCGGTTAAGGAAATCTCAAAACCCGTTTCGGAACGATCGTCCTTTTTTACAATACCCGTTGCCTGGATAGAACTTTCTTGAGTAAGTATTTGTAATTCTTCCCAAACTTTTTTATTTAAAGATTTTTCTTCTGCAACAAGTTGAATGTCTTTCCGCCCTTCTCGCATCTGGATAAATATTATTTTTCCTGATGAACGAAGGTTTTTAACCCATCCGTTTACAGAGACTTCTTTATCAAGAAATTTCGAAATATCACTAAGAGAAACTGCTGGTTTTAATTCCGAAGCTGAATTTATCGCTGGGGAGTATTTCTTATCTAAACGTAAATCTTTCCAATTTGTATTTTGTTTGCTACTCATAGCGATAATTATTAATTAAATAGATAACTAAATGTGGCGTCAATTGGGAGAGTTTGTTGGAGGAGTTGTGGGACGAATCATGTTTTTTTTGAACATAGAATTGCGTTCTTTGATTTTGTTAAACAGTCTTCCTGCCAGTGATCTTACTGGAACGTTTTCGTATTCCGAACCGAGAACCCCCGTTGACATGAAGAATAATATCAAATGAACTGCTAGTAATGCAATCCAAGGAATGATTATGAACTGAGACCAAGGAAAAGATACAAAAAATGCCATATTCCAGATTCGTACTGCTCCACCTACAAGTAAAAACAAAAGCAAGTGTTTAAAAAGGAATTTGACTTCAGCTGTTTGATTATCCATTTTTTCAATCTATATTGATTTATCTTAGCAAAATTCTAATAACAGGTGAAGCAGTTGTGCAAAAAGAATTATTGCTCTAAACTATAGTTCAGTAAGAATTTTACCAATGATCCAATATAAAGATGTAAGTAAAAGATATGGTAGTGATATCATTGCTGTTGAGGATCTAAACTTCAAAATCGATGAAGGGGAATTCCTTTTTTTGGTGGGTGCCTCTGGTTCCGGTAAAACTACAGTTATAAAACTCCTGATAAAAGAAGAAACTCCATCTTCAGGGAAAATATTTTTTGAAGATGCGGAAGTCACAAATTTAAGAAGAAAACATATTTATAATCTTCGCAGAAAAGTAGGAGTTATTTTTCAAGACTTCAAACTTATTCCAGAACTAACTGCATATGAGAACATAGCATTTGCTATGGAGGCTGCAGGAAAGACTGACAGTGAAATCGAAGAAAAAGTTCCATATCTTCTAGAGATCGTAGGTTTAGAAAATAGATTTAAATCTTTCCCTAATCAGCTTTCGGGTGGAGAAAAACAAAGAGTTGCGATCGCTCGTGCTATGGCAAATAACCCTAAACTTTTGATCGCTGACGAACCAACGGGAAACTTAGACCCAGATTCTGCATGGGATATTTTGCAAATTCTCTCAAAAATAAACAGTTGGGGAACAACAGTAATTATGTCTACCCACGAATCTGATTTTGTGAATGCTCTTCATAAACGCGTTATAAAGCTCGAAGACGGCAGAATTGTTCGAGATGACAGTAGAGGAAATTATTTTGAAGATCTAGACGAGTACAGCATAAAAATACTAGAAAAAGATAGTATGGATGATTCTGGAGATAAGATTGTTGTAAACACACCTGAAATAGAAGAAGTTCCAGAAACCCCAGCAAAACCCAAAACTAGAAAATCTGCAAAAAGCTCTAGTGCTAAACCGAAAACTAAAAAAATAAAAGAACCAAAATCTTCAAAAAAAGCTCAAGATTTAGATGAAGCTGAAATATTAGACAAAGCCAAAGAGATCCAGATTTCCGAAATAAAATTTAGCTCTAAAGTAAAAAAGATTTTGATAGATGAAGGATATGTAACACTAGCTGATATTATCGAAGCTGGTATTGCGGAGATTAGCAAAATTAAAGGACTCAACGACACTGAACTCAAACGTATTGCAAAGGTAATTACTACATTTATTAATAACCTCTAATGACCGATTTTAAGCGTGTTTTAAAAAATACTTGGAAACAGATTAAGAGAAGCGGATGGCTTGCTTTGGCTTCTGTATTTGTTATGACTTTGGCGTTTTTTATTTCCTCAATCTTCACAATCATCGCCTACACTTCCAATCTGTTCTTGAATTCTATCGAAAATAAACCGCATATCTATGTTTTTTTTAAGTCGGGAGCTTCTGAGGAAGTTATACTAAGCAAACAAAAAGAATGGCAACAGCTTCCCGAAGTCTCAACAATTGAGTATACAAGCGAACAACAAGCTCTCGACGAATTTAAAGATGTACAACAAAGAGTAAATCCAGAAATTGCAGAAACCATTAGATCAGATGTACTCCCTCCAAGTCTTGGGATAAGACTATATTCAATCTCTGACGCTGACAGCATAATCGATCTTGTAACAGAAGAACAAGAAACAAATGATAGTATTTTTGCAATTAGGTTTAGTCGAGAAACTATCGATACTATTCGTACTTTGTTCTATTGGATTAGGATGGGTGGAGGGATAATTATGGCGTTACTTCTCCTTGTGATTTTCTTCTTTACTCTCTTAACTGTTGAGTTTAGGACATTTATCAGATCAGAAGAAATAGGAATTATGCAATTAGTAGGGGGAAGTTTGTGGTTTATTCGTATGCCATTTATTTTGGAAGGATTTTTTTATGGTTTTTTCGGCTCGATTATATCTACTCTTACACTTTCCTCTATTGGTTATTATATCCTTGTTATCCAAAGAGACAGCAATGCTGTAGCGTTTATCTATAATCTCTTAGGTGGTCTAAGTTGGCCTAGTTTTGGTGTTATGGAATTTATTCTAGGATTCGTAATTCTAGCATTACTGGGAGCTATTATTGGCAGTGTAAATAGCTTTATTGCAATCCGAAGATACATACACTAGCATATGTTATACTAGGTAATATGATAAAACTGCCTAAACTAAAACAACTGATTTTAACCTCAAAAATTGTTATCGTTTTGGTTTTCACTATAACCTTTCTTTTCTGGACCACCTCTCCCCAGCTTTCCTCCGCATTAACTCTAGAAGAAGAGCTCACTAAAGTACAGAAAGAGCTAGATAATATTCGAAACACGAAAAAAAACTTAGAGCAAAATATCAATAACGAAAAATCCCTTCAAAACCAATATGATCAGGAGTTAGTCAACCTCAAGAATGAAATTGATCTACTTTCAAATAAAATTCAAGAAAAGAAACTTGTTGTAAAAGAGCTTGAACTTGAGATTGAGATTTTGACAAATAAGCTTGATGAAACTGAATCCGAGATCGAAAAAGCTGAAGGAGAACTACAATCCCTAGAAGAAGAAACAAACACAAGACTTGTTGATATTTATCTTTCTCAAAAGACTTTCTCCGAGCTCAATATGATTGTTTCTCCTGACGGACAGTCGGATCTTATAAAGTTCAACCTTTATCATAATTCAGTACAGGATATAACAAATAAAATGGTGGGAAACCTTAAAGAAAAAAGAACTCAGTTAGAAGAAAAGAAAAATACTCTCGAAGAAGATAAAATCGAAGTCCAGAGAGACGAAGTTCAACTCAAAGAAGAATTGTTATCTTTAGAGCGCGATGAAGCGAACCTTTCTAGTAAAAGATCAGCATATTACTCTAAAAAGCAGCAAAGCATTGCACGAGTAGCAAGTAGTTCTACTCAAATAGAAGTTTTGACAGAAGAAGAAAAAGAAGCTCTTGCTCAACTCAGAAAATTAGAACAAATCTTGTTCAATAGTATAAGTTCGATCCCAAATGGTTCTCCTGTAAAACAAGGAACAATAATCGGACAACAAGGATGTACTGGACACTGCACAGGCCCTCATACTCATTTTGCAGTCAGCCTAAATGGTGCTACTGGAAACCCTTGCAGTTACTTACCAAGCGGAGTTGCTTCAGAGTGTGGAGTTGCAGGAAGCTCACTACGATGGCCTCAAAATCCACCTTTTTCGATAACGGGTTGGTATGGAAATCGTGGATATGGTTTACATGCTGCAATAGACATCGCAAATCCAATTTCTAACGCTCCTGTTTATGCCGCACATGATGGATACATTGTTTATGGAGTTGATCCTTGTCAGCCTGGCTTAACCGCTATCTGGGGATGTAATCCTCCTGGTGGGAAATATGCACTTATTTGCGAAAACAAAAACTGTAATATTGGTTTCAAAACCCTCTATCTTCATCTGAAATAAAAACGACGATAATTCAGATTTCCTTCATAAGTATTTACTATGATTATGGTGATTATTAATACTCACCATGAAAATATATGCTTACTCTCTATTGCTTGTGCTTTTGTTAATTATTCCATTTATCTATGTGGTTAGAGCTCAAACCCCCTATCTGTCTCTTATTGTTACTGAGATAATGCCAAACCCTATTGGGGATGATGCAAAATATGAATGGATAGAAATACAAAACACGACTTCTACAACATTTAACTTAAAAGATTGGTCATTAAACTCAAAGTCTCTTCCTGATTTTGTAATTAACCAGGATGAGATAGTTGTACTTGTGAGAAACACCGAGGCGTTTCCTGAAGCTTTCCAAACAAACTCTAGACTTCTGAAAGCTGATTTCAGTCTTATAAATTCAGGAGGTATCGTAAAACTCGAAAACACACAAAATGGTGAATATCATCACTTTGAGTATGGTTCTTCACAAGAAGGAAAAAGCTTTGAGCTTTTGGAGGGTGATTGCGGAAAAATTGAACTCAACTCTACTGGACATACTGTAGGAGAGATAAATACCAGTTGTATTTCTCCTACACCAACACAATTGCAAAACACTCCAACACCGACCAAACTAGCGGAAATGTCTTCGGGAAAAGTAGTGATTGATGCATTGACTCCTTACCCTGAGGATGGTGATGAATGGGTGTCGCTCAAAAATATCGATAATATAACGATAGATCTAACTTCCTGGAAAATTTCTGATGCTAGTACTAAATCTTTCACAATAGGAATAGTTGTTATCGCACCTGGAGAAACAGTGAAGATTTTTCCCAAAAGTGTTTCACTAAATAACGATGGTGATACGGTTAACTTAATAGACAGAAATGGAAAAATAATTGATAGTTTTGTTTATGCAAAAGCTACAAAAGGTCAGGTTTTGACAAGAGAATCTGTAGATACCAACGAGGAAAATGTATCAGAGTCAGGATCTCAGATTGAAATTGCCTCTCTTACGGAAAAAAATAAAGGAGTTGTTTTGAGCTCACAAGCAATCACCACTGAAAGCAACAGATATTTCAAAAAACCAATATTCTATAAATTAAACGATTACGTCAAATAGTTAGGGTCAGATATTGTCTATATCCTTAGCATAGATGCAGTTTTCGATAGTTATTTCTCCAACTCTTGTTCGAGTGAG
>CAZZFI010000038.1:0-7210 GCA_964653475.1 uncultured Candidatus Saccharibacteria bacterium
ATCAGCAGAAGTTGCTCCCGGTTGGGTTTCGATAAATGCAGCATGCTTTTCTGAGATTTTAGCTTTCCCTACTGTGTAACCTTTGAGATTTAACACTTTATCTATAATGTAGCCCCAACTGTTGCTTTCAAGGTTCAGTTGTTCTTGAGTGTTTTGGTCCAGGTTTTGGAAACAACAGCCAGCGCTATTGGATGGTTGTAGTCTTTTTCTTGTTGCCCAGGCAATTGAGGTCTTTCTAGCTCGATTTTTGTCTCCATATCTAAGTAAAAGATTTGCGCTGACTATAGTATCTTTGTTTGTGTGAAAAACCGAATAGTCGTATCCAAAATCGAGTTCATCTTTTGGGTATGTTTTCATTTCGCCAGTTTCGGTTAAAACATTCACAGACTCTACATATTCAGAAAAAAAATGACTTCCTCCGTGAATGTTATTAAAAACAGCCCCGCCTACTGTTCCTGGAATTCCAGCAAACCACTGAAGACCGGTTACTCCTTTTTCAATAAGGATGTTAATTAGATATGGAAGATAAACTCCACTGTCAACTTTGACCTTAGCTATAGGAAATCCGCTTTCGTCATAATCAAGGTCTTGGAATGAATAGTAATTCTCACTATCTACTTCTTGGAGTCTTGCTTCGGGCTCTGTAGCTTGAATTTTCTCAGTTGTCCTTAATGAATCGCTCCCTTCTTCTATTACGATTTCTCTGCTTGAGTTTTTGATTACAAGTCCTCTAATACCCTTGTCTGAAATTAAGATATTGCTTCCCCACCCTAGAATCGTATAAGGTACTTTATGTTTTTGAGCTTTTTTTACTGCAAAAACCAGATCTTCGCTACTATTAACATTAGCAAATAGATCAGCGTTTCCGCCAATTTTCCAAGTTGTATAGTTCGCAAGTGGGGTGTTTGCTTTGGTTGTTATGCCTTTAGCTGTGAGTTCTTGTTCTAGATTTATTAATTTTTCTTTCATGTCACTTTGTGAGTGTGGCTTTTATTCTACGAATACCAGATCCGCTACTTTCTTCTTTAAGAATTACAAAAGATCCAAATTTTTTGATTTGCTCCATATTTTCAACGTGAGGACCACCACAAAATTCTTTTGAAACAACTTCCTCGCTGTTTTTATCTTCAATAAAGTATACTGTAACCAGATCTCCATATGACTTCCCAAACTCCATCTCAGCGCCAATTTTTTCTGCTTCTGCTTTTGGCATAACTTTCTTTTCAACAATTAATTCGCTCTCGAGGTATTTATTTACTAAATTGCTGACTTCTTCAAGTTGCTCAGGTGTTAGTTTTTCGTTGTGTGAGAAATCGATTCTGAGTCTTTCGCTTGTGATATTACTTCCTCTCTGTTTAACATGTTTTCCTAGAACTTTCTGTAGAGCGGATAGAAGTAGATGATGAGTAGTGTGAAGAGCAGTTGTTTTTTCTGCACTATCAGCAAGTCCTCCTTTAAATTTCCTATCTGCACCAGCTCTACTTAGTTCTTTGTGTTTATCGAGCTCTTCTTCAAATTCAGCTTTAATATTTTCAATTTCCTTTTCAGAAATATCTCCCGGGTCATTCACATTTTCTGATGAAATTTCTTCTATTATCATCTCAATAGGAAAGCCATAAGTTTCGTAAATAAAAAATGCATCTTTACCCGTGATCTTGGTTCCCATACCTGTGTATTTCTGAAGTTCTTTGAGTCCACGGTCTATAGTTTTAGCAAATTTAACTTCTTCTTTTTCGAGTTCGTTATAAACTGTGCCTGAATTTTCGGACAAATGAGGATAGTGTTCTTTCATCCTATCTACTACTGCAACTGCGATTTCTCTTGTGAAGTTCCCGTCAATACCAAGTTTTCTAGAAGTTCTGATCATTCTTCTTATTAAACTACGCAAGATGTATCCTTGGTCTTTATTTGCTGGTATTACTCCGTCCGCAATCAGAAATGTAGAAGCTCTTCCGTGATCAGCAAGGATTCTAAATGCGGGTGTGTACTCGTTTTCTTGTCCGTCGGTTTTGTAATCTTTCCCTGAAATTTCTTCTATCTTTTTGATAATTGGTTGATAAATATCCGTTTCGAAGATATCTGTTTTACCTTGAACACACATCACTACTCTTTCGAAACCTCCTCCAAAGTCTACATTGCGTTGTTCGAGTTTTTGCCAATCCATGTTTTCGTCTAGTTTATACTCCATGAACACAGAGTTCCCGATTTCTATAAATCTTCCTGAATCATCATTGATATGGTATTCGTCTTGCTTGACTGCGATTTCTCCTAAATCAAAAAATAATTCAGAACAAGGACCTCCGAGTTCTCCCGGAGCTTCACCTCTTTGCCACCAGTTGTCAGATTTTCCGTATGGAAAAATTCGGAATTTGAACTCTTTAGATTCTTCAAGTGTTTTTGGGATGCATGTTATGTCTTCACTAAATTCAGCTTCAATCCCATGTTTAGCAAAAGACTCTTTCCAGAGCTCAATTGAGACATCATCTCTTGGTACTACATCATCTCCTCCCCATACAGAAACGTAAATTCTACGTGGATCTAAACCAAAGAGTTTTGTGTACAGTTCAAACACCCAAGGGATTTGTTTTTCTTTAAAATAATCACCCAGTGACCAATTTCCCATCATTTCAAACATTGAAGTATGTCTGTTGTCACCAATTTCTGCGATATCTTTAGGAGCGGATCTAAATGATCTCTGAAAGTTAAAAAGCCTCTTTCCTTTAGGGTGTGGTTCTCCTAGTAAATAAGGAACTAGTGGAAACATTCCGGAATTAGTGAAAAGAATTGTCGGATCGTTTACCGGAATCAAGGAAACATTTGGTATTTCAATGTGTGACCTCGGTTCTGAAGACATAAAATCTGAAAATGCTTTACGTATATCTTCTGATGATTTCATTTTTGCAATGTAAGGAAACTATAATATAGACAGTGTTAATTAAAACACAAAACAGCAAATTTATAAACAGTTTATAGGGGTTGTGAATCTAGAGGTTGTTATAAATAATAATAGCCCATAATACCCTTTGTCTAATAAGTAAATAGGTTTGATCACGATTTGTACAATCAAAGAAATGGTATTGTGACAAATGTTAAATGTAACACTTGTCTGGATAAGTTGCGGGATAGGGTTGCGAACCCGACATAATTTTTGTTCAATAAATTAAAACACATGATTTGGTAGCCTCGATAAGGGGGTGGTTTTGAAGATGGGATTGTTGTGCGGCGCAGTGTTTTTATAGTAAAGTTTTTGCGGGGGCTTTTTGGGTTAAGTGTTACGTATCCATCCCGATATTCGAAAACAAAAACTCGTCATCATTCGATTGATTAAATTATCGAATATTTTTCAAATTTGTTTTATTTTGGAACTGTCTTATAGTGACTTCTCTGAAGCCCGCAAAAATTCTATAAAAACTGGATGAGGTCTTCGTGGTGATGACTTGTATTCTGGGTGTCCCTGAGTTGCTACAAAAAACGGATGCACTTCTTTAGGTAGTTCTATATATTCTACAAAAAAGTTATCAGGTGAAGTTCCACTAAATATAAACCCAGATTTTTCAAATTGTTCACGATAACTATTGTTGAATTCAAATCTGTGTCTGTGTCGTTCTCGAATCAAGGACTTACTCTTGTTTTCAAAGCCATTATACTTGTCATAAATCTCATAAGTTAATGTTCCCTTTTTAACAAGACAGTCGAATGTCCCAAGTCGCATAGATGTTCCCTCCCCTTTTATTACCTGATACTTTTCGTTAAATGGAATACTGTGAATTATATTGTTCTTCGAGTTCTCGTCTATCTCTTCAGAATTAGCGTCTTTAATTTTTAATACGTTTTGTGCATATTCTACACAAGCAAGTTGCATACCATAACAAAGTCCAAGATACGGGATCTTTTTTTCTCTTGCGATCTTTATTGCTTTAATTTTCCCTTGTGTTCCCCTACTTCCCCAGCCTATCGGGACAACTACACCATCTACGTCACTTAGTATACCTTCAAGTTCTGATTCCTGTTTTTCTGAATTTACAAATTTTAGATCAATACTTTGTTTGTTAAATACTCTAGCGTGGTGGATTGCTTCTATCAATGCGTAGTAAGAATCTATAAGGTTAGAATCACCGGTTGCAAAGTATTTGCCAACTATTGCGATTTTTAGTTTTTTGTCAAAAACGGTGTTTAGTTTATCAGAGTAATTTTTCCAGAATTTTAAATCTAGTTTGGTTTTCTTGGGCTTCATCCCAAAGAAAGTGAGTAAGCGCTTGTCGAGGTCTTGTTTATATAAATGGTTGGGGACTTGATAAACATTTTTTAAATTCTCACAAGAAAAAATGTCTCTGTGATCAACATAGAATTTCATTCCGAATTTGTATTTCCTCTGTTTATCAACAGGTTTTTCACTTCGTATGATTATGAAGTTTGCGTTGATACCCATTGACATAAGTGCTTTCAGTCCAAACTGAGCTGGTTTTGTTTTCGGTTCGCCAATATGTGGAGGAACCGGAACATAAGTCACATGCACATTTGCTACCTGTTCTGTTGTAGAAAGAATTCTTGCTGCTTCATAATAAAGACCGTTATTGTTTTCGTATTCTCCAACAGTGCCCCCTAGTTCGATGACTACAAAATCTGCATTAGACTCTCTCGCTGCAAGTTTTATTCTCCTAATAATTTCGTTTACTACATGAGGAATCGGCTCAACATCTTCGCCGTCATATTTCATCTGGCGTTCATTATTTATCACTGTCGAGTAAAGTTGACCCATTGTCATAAAATTTTTGTGACCGACTTCTTGATCAAGAAAACGTTCATAATTTCCTAAATCAATATCCGCCTCAAGCCCATCGAAACACAAAAACGGATCTCCATGTTCGATTGGATTTATTGTTCCGAAGTCTACATTCAAGTTGTTTTCGCATTTTATAGGACAAACAGTGTAACCGTGAGATTTAAGCAGAAGTGAAATAGAGGCAGAAGTTACTCCTTTGCCGACTGCGCTCATAACTCCTCCACTCACAAAAATATATTTAGCCTTTTTAGCCATTTGTATAAATAAGTAATGAAAAAAAATTAAAGGGGCGTTTTTTTTTATAGACAACCAGTTTAGCGGGAAGTTTTAAAACCTGCAAGCAAAATTTACTTTACGTATACTGTATCGTCTAATGCGGGGATTAGCTTGGCGAAATCAGCTTCTCTTCCGTCTGTCAAAACAGCTGTACCTTCAAAGAGATAGTATGGCTGAAGGTAGGTCGTCCATGGTGAAGCATCATTCCATTCTTCTGGTTGCACATATACAATTGCTGTTTTACTTGCATCTACTTTAAATTCAAGGACTGGCAATGCTTCATGAGGTAGGAAAGGATCTCTTCCTTTTAAGTTTAACCAGTACAAAAACCCTTCACCATTTTGTAATTTCAAAAACGCGTCTCGGCTTGTAAGAGATTTGTATCTACCTTGTTCTCCATAGTTGAGTTGATGGTAATCAAAAGCGACCAATTCCGGTGTAAGTTCTTTGCCAGTTCCTCTTACGATCATGTTAACTATACCTTTATTGTACTCATGTGACCGTATTTGGGAATTCAGAGTTTGTATTTCAGGTTCACCTTGACTTGGTCTATAGTTAGGATCTATATCTGCAGAAGAAATTATTTTACTTTGTCTTATATAAACAAATTGTCCAGTGCGTGCACTGCTAGCGATGCGTATTGTTTTGTCTGAAAAATTATAATTAATGTAAGAAGCTCTTGCTGGAGCACTATTAAAGTGGCTATCTGAAAGTTTAAGAAGTGTGAGTAGAATATTTCCAGTATTTAAATAGGTGTTTATATCAGAGTTTAGTCTTAATGAATTTAGTGTTTCGGCGTCAAACTTTTCTTTTGTAATATCTGTTTCGAAATTCCATTTTTCGTAAAGTTTGTCATAGGTAAGACTTCTAGTTGTATCCTCACTTTGGAAAAGAGTTACATTATCAGCAATGATTCTCCCCCCACCTCCAAGTTCTAACTGAGTCGCGACCTCTATTCCCTTGGCTGTATTCCCTAGTTTCTCTCTCGGTTTATTTATTACATATACATTTAACACGTCGGGGAATGATGGAAGGACTGCTTGATCTTGAATAGAGTAAGTTGCAACCGGTTGTGGTGTAACTGGAAGAGGAATAACCTGTGGGTATGGTATTGCTCCTAATTCATCATCAGATTGTAAATAAGGACTTCGGGGAGCTTGTGTAGGAACAACTGTCTGAGGTGTGGTGTTATTGTTTCCTGTAATAAATCCATAAATAAATGTAAATATTGCGAAAACAAGAAACACTATCAAAGCCTTGCGGGCGATGTTTGTTGATTTGTTTAGTTTCGACGCCATAAAACAATATTTATTAATTCAAATATTATCACATTTATTATATAGTAGGTTAAAGATAAAATCTTTATAGATTGGGTTTAGAAATGTTAAAAAGAGCTTATATCAAAATAGCTATGTCTTGGGGAAGATTAAAACTTCCAGCTAAACTCTTTATTGTTTTACTCTTTGCGGTATTGCTTGGTGTTTCTGGTTATTTTCTTACAAACTTCCTTCTTTCGCAAGACTCAATCAACAACACAAATCTAGCAACTCAACTGAATAGATCTGTAACTCTATTTCCACCATCACCTGTCCCACCAAAATATAGTCCGATAAACGGGTTAGAGATAGAACAAGACGAATACGAAAATCTAATGTCTAGGAGTCCTGTTGCGGTTGTTGTGAATAATCACAAAGAAGCAAGACCTCAGTCAGGACTGTCTTTTGCAGATTCTGTAATGGAGGTTTTGGCAGAAGGTGGAATAACTCGATATGTTGCTGTTTTTCATAATAATTATAATGTAGAAAAAATCGGTCCAATCAGAAGTTTGAGATACTATATGATTGAATTTGCTTCTGGATATAATGATGCCTTACTTCTCCATCATGGTTGGGCAGGATTTGACGGAGCACCATTTGAAACATACAACGAGAAAACAGACGCAAGAGGAGCTATTTCTAAATTAGGTGTTCGTAATATACATACTGAAGCGAGTACTTATCGCGATCCTCAGAAAGCCAGAACTTCTGGCTATGTTCATGCGTTATACACAGATTTCACTAGGATTAATTCAGAAATAAACAGGCTTAGTAATACTTATAAATGGAAACTAGGCTCAGCAGAACTAGAAAGTTTAAAGTTCAAAGATGACGC
>CAZZFI010000039.1:0-7019 GCA_964653475.1 uncultured Candidatus Saccharibacteria bacterium
CAACGCAGAGCACCAACTAAAATACCCATTAAGGGTATTTTCAGTTAGTGGCTCCCCCTAAAGTACTTATTCATCAACAGAAAAATTGAAGTTGAATATCCACCATCTATTATATTTACTGATTTGATGGGTTCGTTTGCTACGATATAAGAATGTAGGTTAAAATCAATGTATGTGTGATTTTAAATTTTCTACAGAAGACTACATTCTCTACATATTAAATAAATTGGAACCGGATAAAAGCGATAAAACGAAGCTTAATAAGATTGCATTTTTTGTGGAATTTGCTTACCTATTAAGTAAAAGCAAGGAGCTGTCAGAAGCGGAATATGCTGCTATAACGTATGGCCCAGCAATCAACGACTATAATTACCACCTTGAAAATCTATCGTTCAATGGCAAAGTTAAAATTGATGGGTATAAATTAAGACCTCTGACTAGTCCGGCAACTGAACCCAATGAAGAAATTCAAAACTTTATTGACCCGTTGATCGAAAAATACTCAAATCTAACCAATAAGGAGCTTATTGCACTTTCACATCTAACTGATTCTTGGTTAATTTCGACTGATAATGGCAAAAATTTTGGAACAATGATTGATAAGGATTTAGCTTCTTTAGAAACTTTCTTCCTCGAATCCCACAACGGGACAGACGACGATTCAAACGAAGAACTCGATGAGGATCTGCCCAAGTATGATAAGGAATCTTTAGTAGATTATGAGTTCGATTGATGGATATAAAATACTCCAAGACAAGAGTTTAACAAAATCGATAAAAAAGAACTTACCATCACATCTGAAAAAGGTATTAGATAAAAAATTAAAATATCTCTCTCAAAACCCCTTTCACACAAGCTTAAACACTAAAAAATATGAGTCAAGCCCAAGAACTTGTGCACGTATTGGAGTAGATGAGATATGGGAGTTTTATATCAATATGAGTTTCCGCTGTGTTCTGTACGTCATTCATGAAGAACGATTGATTGTTGTAGCATACGTCGGTAACCATGATGACGTAAAACGAAGGTTTTCGTAACAATTAATTGGAACCTGAAGACGTAATGAAAATATATTTTGTAGTAGGTAAAAATCTCCATTCTAGAAAACATGTTCCACTAAATTTAGAGGAATCAGAAGAAGTATATGCTGAAGTTGTGAGTGGTTGGGATGAAATTCAGAAATCCATGTTTGAAGGACCGAGTTATCAACAATACTCGTTATTTAAATTGTTGGAATATAACAAACATTTTTGGAATGAAGTAAGACGTTTACGAAAAAAAGCGGGTATACCTGAAGAAGGGTTGACCTGGGAACAGATAAAGGTTGTTCGTTTTTCTGGTGTCATAGAAGGAGATGCACTTAATCAGGTAGAAAGTATCCTTAACAAATACGCTGATTCTTACTCTAGAGTCTATCCTCTAGCAGAGGATTTTATTTTACGGTGGTACTTACATCCCTTTATAGCAGACGTAATAATAGATATATTACGTTCAAATTTTATACCAGTCTACCCTAAGCCACCAATTAATTGGGATGTTGCTAAGTTAGATATGGACTCTAATGAGGTTCTCAGTTTACCCGTTCATGTAGTAGATCAGGAAAATGTAACTATTAGAATAATAGATAAAGTCAGTAAGAATCAGCTAAAGCTGTTCATTGATCAAGAGTGGAACGAAATTGAGTCTAAACTAGAAGGTTTACAAAGATTAAACGTTCCAACAATTCCAGATAGAGATTTGTTTATAGTTAAACTCAGGAATGAACAAAAGATGACTTTTAATGAAATTGCCGACGAGATTATAGAGCAACTGGAGACAAAAGATTTTGAAGGAAGAATTAATGAGGATTCTGTTAAAACTGCTTATCATAGAGCTGTAGATAAAATTCATTCCATTGCCTACTCACGTAACAAAAAGCTGTAGTGACATCTATTACCCTCATTTCCTAACACATACAGATTTATGATCCCCTGTTATAAGTTGGTTGTGGATCAAAATACTCATAAACAAAAACCGAATCATTTAGATCAGTTAATGAAATCCTTGTATGGACTCGAATTTGAATTGTATGAACAGAAAAAATTATCAGAGAAGATTATTAAGTTTTTTGAACTTTTAGCTCAGATAGATGAAAGAGAAAGGATTATTCGTGATAAGTGAAATTAATGTCATCCCAATTAAACCACATGATGGATTAGTTGCATTTGCAAGTTGTGTTATAGACAACAAGTTATATGTTGGATCTATTGGGATAATGACTCGTCCTGATGGTAATTTCCGTTTATTATATCCAACTAAGAAGATAGGAGATAAAAATATAAACTTATTTCACCCCATCAAAAAGGAGTTCGGTAAACAGATTGAGTTAGAAATATTACAAAAATTTGAAGATGTAATGAACCATGATCGATACAGTAGTACTAACTCTAGATGAGAATATGTTTACCATAATTGACCACGACAGTTTCAGCCCATCTACAAAAGGACTTTATGGCAAAGACGGTCAATACTATCAAATGGGCGGTAGGGGTAATATCGTTTGTAAACAAAATCCCACTAAAAAGGAACTAAAAAGTGGGGTTTATAAACCTAGACTTTCTGTAACTAGACGTTTTGTTGGTAATCGGCAATTTCAAATTTCACTTAAAATTGAATTTTCAGCACCAAAACTTTTATTAGGTAATAATTTTGATGAAATTGCAGATGATGACTTTGAGGGGTTAATTTTCGAACTTCAGCACGTTTTGAAGAGTATGGGGGTTTTGGTTTTTGCTGATTTACTAAAAAAGGCAAAAGTTTCAGCAATACATTATTCCAAAAACATTATTCTTGATAATTACATAACACCTTACTACTATATTGAACAATTAACACGTGCAAATATTAATTTGGCATTAGACACGAACAAAACAGATTACAGAAATGAAGGTCATTCCTATAAGTTTAGAAACAACTCGTTCGAGGTTGTTTTTTATGACAAAATTAAAGACCTGCAACAAGCGAAAGTTAGTGAAAAACGTAGTGAGGAAAGAAGTTATGCTATCCAGCTTGATCTATTTGAAAAGATTGAAGTAACAAAACCTTTCGAAGTCATGCGATATGAAGTGCGTCTTAATAAAAGACAAAAGATTCGACAAATTCTTAAAAAACTTAAGTTGGCGGAAGATGTTTCGTTTGAGTATCTGTTTAATTCTGATATTGCACAGGGTGTTTTACGGCATTACTTAAACGAAATCGCAAAAGGGTATCCCAGTCTTTTGATATATGAAAATAGTTTGAAGGATCTTTTTGTTGATCTGAAAACACAACATCCCGAAATGGGGCTCGCACGAATTATGAAGGTTATTGGTATACGAAGTATGTTACAGGAATTAACCATCCGTGAATTTAGACAACTAACAAAATCATTCGGTAAGCATTCCTGGTATGCGATTAACAGGGAGATTAAAACGTTAGACTTAGAACAAAGTAATTATACGGTATTTGGATTTATTAACGGTAAGTTAGAGGAGTGGAACACTTTAAGTATTTCGGACTACACGAATATGTTAAACAATGATAAATTAGAATAACTATGAACGAAGAATACTTTTCAGTCAAAGAAGTGGCTGAAAAACTTAAAGTAGCTTATTTAACTGTTTACCGATGGATACGGTCAGGGAGACTGGATGCTAAAAGATTCGGTAAACAATATCGGATAAGTAAATACGATCTATTGAAGTTTGCTGAAGGGAGGGATCACACATGATAATAAAAGAGCAAATTATAGAAGTTGCTGATCGGTATTCCGAACTGTTGGATAAGAAAATTACTGACAGAGTTGAAGAGATGGTAAAGGACGATAAATCACACTATCTTATCTATGAAGTTTTAGGAATCTCCAAAGATGAGGGTGACAAAATTGATGTCTATCAAAATAAGGGACGGTTTCTCTATAAGTATGCAGGTTCGTTTCTCGAAGAGGTTACGATTCTTTGCTTTAAAGATAAGTTTCCACACGCAGAAGAAAAAGTTAAAATACCAAACAATTTAGGAAAACGCCCTAAAACATTTGAAATCGATTGCCTTGTGGATCATACTGCCTATGAAATTAAATGGCGAGATGCAACAACTGATGGTGACCACATAACAAAAGAACATACTCGTGCAAAAAATGTTATGGAACAAGGTTTCAAACCTGTCAGAATCATGTTTTATTATCCAAATAGAAAACAAGCAATCCGAATACAAGAGACGATCAAAACAGTCTATGAAGGGCTAAATGGAGAATACTATTTTGGTGACAATGCGTGGGAATACATCAAGACTACGACGAGTATTGACTTAAAAGCAATACTGGAACAAATTGCTTATGAAAAGAGTAAATAACAAGTTAATTCACGGAGACAGTCTTGTTAAATTAAGAGAAATTGAATCTGAATCAATAGATCTTGTTTATTTAGATCCACCATTTTTTACACAAAGGAAACATGCTTTAAGGGATAGTGACAACAAACAATACTCGTTTGATGACGCTTGGGATAATATCGACGATTACATTAAATTCATTAGAGACCGCTTAATAGAGTGTAAGCGATGTTTAAAATGTACTGGTAGTATTTTTCTTCATTGTGACAGGAACGCTTCTCACTATCTTCGACAGGCACTTGACGAGGTGTTTGGGATGGGTAATTTTCAAAGTGAAATAATTTGGACCTATCGTAGATGGTCAAACCCTAAAAAAGGACTCCTTAATGCACACCAAAACATCTATTTCTATTCAAAAACAAAGGATTTTAAATTCAATAAAACTTATACAGAATACTCACCTACTACAAATATAGATCAGATTTTCCAAAGAAGGAAACGTGATAGTAACGGAAAGGCTACATACGAGATAGATGAAAATGGTGCTGTAGAATTACAAAAACAAAAGAAAGGTGTGCCACTTTCTGATGTATGGGAAATACCTTACCTAAATCCTAAAGCAAAAGAACGTGTAGGTTATCCTACTCAAAAACCGATATTACTTCTTGAACGCATAATCAGTTTAGTCACTGATGCAAAAGATGTAGTTTTAGATCCATTTTGTGGGAGTGGAACAACTCTAGTTGCTGCAAAAATACTAAATCGAAATTATATTGGCATTGATACAAATAAAGAGGCAATCAAGCTTTCGAAAAAACGAATAGAGAAACCTGTTAAGACAGAATCCGATTTATTGAAAAAAGGTAAGAAGGCATACAAAAATCAGACAGAAGAAATATCTGTTCTGCTTTCATCGTTGTCAGCTACACCAGTTCAGCGTAATAAAGGGATTGATGGTTTTATAAAAATTGATAACAAAACAGCCCCAATTCCTATTAGGATACAAAGAAATAGCGAGACAATTAACCAAGCTAAAAAAGCATTACTTGATGCTGTTGAAAAAAACGAATTTAAACATAGGGTTTTAGTTATAAGACACCAAAAGAAGCAATCAAAGTTATTTGATCAGGAACAGGACGATGAAGTCATTATTATTGACGCTTCGTAATTATGAACAAAGCAGTGATTCTAGCTAGGGTTTCAACCCTACGACAAGAAAAGGAAGGTCTTTCACTCGAAGATATACAACTCCCCGAACTTCGCAAGTATGCACAGGAAAACGGATTTAATGTAGTAAAAGAGTTCAAGTTTAGCGAAAGTGCTGACCGAAAGATCCGAAAGCGTTTCAACGAGATGCTTAATTTCGTTAAAGAAAACGACGACATTAAGGCTGTAATTACGTATAGAGTAGACAGGATAACTAGGAATTACCGTGATGCAGTTGCTATTGACGATCTGAGGCTCGAATACGACAAAGAAATCCATTTTGTATATGACAGACTGGTTATTGGTAAAGACACGCTAGGAAGGGATATAACGGACTGGGATACAAAAGTATATTTAGCAAAACAATACCTCAATCGACTTAAAGAAGATTCTAAAATTTCGGCTCAAAGAAAACTAGAAAGTGGAGAATGGCCAGGTAAAGCACCCTTTGGATATACGAATGTTGATTTGGATAGTGGCAAGAAGTGGGTAGAAATTGTAGATTCCGAAGCTATCGTTATTCAGAAAATATTTGAGTGGTACGCAACGGGAAGTACATCTATGTTGGAAATATCAAGAAAAGTTAAAGACGTATTTGGTTTGAATTTTTCTAAAGGGCGGGTTGACCAAATTTTCAAGAACCCATTTTATTACGGAACAATGCGTTATGATGGAGGCTTATATCCACATAACTACGAGCCAATAATTTCGAAAGAGTTATTCGATAGAGTTCAGGAAGTTAAAGCAGGTTACAACAAAAAGAGATTTAAGTATGCAGGACTACCGTATGCTTATCGTGGTTTAATTCGTTGTTCTGAATGTGGTTGTATGATTACGCCTGAAAAGAAGAAAGGTCAATATGTTTACTACCACTGTACTCAATACTTTGGTAAACATGGGGCTGAATGGCTTAGAGAAGAGGAATTAACAGAAAAGTTTGCTGAATTGTATAACCAGATAGGTATACCTGAAGATGTAGCCGAAGATATTTCAGAAACTCTCAAGTCGTCACACAAAGACAAAGTACATTATCACAATCAGATGCTCAAGAACTATCAAAATGATTACGAGAAGTACGAAAGCCGAATAGAAACAATGTATGAAGACAAATTAGACGGTAGTATTACTAGTACATTCTTCGAGAAAAAACGCAAAGAATATCGTGACAAACAAGATGCGATCCAACGAAAGATTAACAACTTGCAACAAGCAGATGAAGATTACTATGTATCCGCTTATTACGTCCTAAACCTAGCAAATCATGCGAAAGATTTATTCAAAAGTTCTGAACCAATGGAAAAACGGCAAATTATTAAACTCACACTTCAGAACTTGGAATTAAACGGAAGAACTATTGATTATAAGTGGGAAAAACCTTTTGATAAGATAGCATATTTTGCTGATCGTCAAGAGTGGCTCCGCGGGGTGGACTCGAACCACCAACCTAACGGTTAACAGCCGTTTGC
>CAZZFI010000040.1:0-6913 GCA_964653475.1 uncultured Candidatus Saccharibacteria bacterium
TCCGTATCCACTTTTCATGTATTTTTCAGCTAATTTTTCGAGCTGTTTTGCATCGATGTATCCGTTCCTGTAGGCTATCTCTTCGATACAGCCGACCTTCAGGCCTTGTCGTTCTTCGATAACCTGCACGAACTGTCCTGCTTGGGTGAGAGAGGCAAACGTCCCGGTATCTAGCCATGCAGTTCCGCGGTCAAGCATAGCTACTTTGAGTTTTTCCTGCTGTAGGTAGGCATTGTTTACATCTGTAATTTCATATTCTCCTCTCGCACTGGGCTTCAGGTTCTTGGCGATCTCAACTACCTTGTTGTCGTAAAAATACAAGCCAGTAACCGCATAGTTGGATTTCGGTTTTGCAGGTTTCTCTTCGATAGAGAGCGCATTGAAGTCGGAATCAAATTCTACAACTCCGTACCTCTCGGGGTCATTTACGTGGTAGGCGAAGACAACACCGCCATCGGGATCTGTGTATTGCTCAAGAGAATTATCCATGTCAGACCCATAGAAGATGTTATCTCCCAAGATCAATGCAACCTTGTCGTCACCTATGAACTTTTCTCCGAGGACGAATGCCTGCGCAAGTCCATTTGCTTCAACTTGCTCTTTATATGAAAAACTCATACCCAAATCACTTCCGTCTCCCAAAAGATTTTTAAAACGAGGTAAATCCTCAGGAGTTGAGATAATCAAAACTTCTTGGATTTTTGCCTGCATTAGAGTCGAAAGAGGATAATAAATCATAGGTTTGTCGTAAACCGGCATAAGTTGCTTACTTGTTGCCAACGTCAGTGGGTGTAAACGTGTACCTTTTCCTCCTGCGAGAATGATTCCTTTCATGATCGATGATTAACAGCTAATTTATTTTTTGGTTTTACTCAAAACCGACGAAACAATATATAGTGGGCGGTTTTGAACTTCTTGATAGATTCTTCCAATGTATTCTCCTAGAATCCCTAGCATTGTCATCTGGACACCTCCCATAAACAATATCGAAATTATTGCAAAAGTGGTTCCTTGGACTGTAAGCTCAGGGTAAAAGATCCTGACTGTAAGGGCATACAAAATGCCAACAAAGCTTATTAATGAAACATAAAAACCAAATTGAGCAATCATTTTCAAAGGGACTGTCGAAAAACTTGTGATTCCATCAAAAGCGAGTTTGAACATCTTTCTAAAGGGGTAGTGTGTTTCTCCTGCAAATCTTTTGTCACGTTGGAAAAGAACTGCTGTTTGGTTAAATCCGATGTATGAAGTTAGACCTCTCATAAATCTGTTTGTTTCTCTGAATTTCCTGAGCTCGAGCACTACTTTCCTATCAAGCAATCTGAAGTCTCCGGTATCTTTAGGGATTTTGACTTCGCTAAGTTTGTCTAAAACCCGATAAAACATATACGCAGTAAGCTTTTTTATTGCTCCGTCTTGTCTCTGTTGCCTCTGTGCATAGACCACCTCAAATCCCTCTTGCCATTTTTCTATCAATTTTAGACTGGCGGCAGGTGGATCTTGTAAATCGGTATCCATAATGATAACTGCGTCTCCCTCTGCAATATCAAGTCCGGCAGTAATAGCCATCTGGTGACCGAAGTTCTTGGAGAAGTTTATCACTTTAACACGAGGATCTTTCTCAAAAATTCCTTGCAGAATCAAAGAAGAGTCGTCTTTGCTTCCATCATTGATAAACACAAACTCAAAATCGTACTGTGATTCTACTGATTTGACATTTTCAGTAAGAACGGAGTAGAACTCCTGCAGGCCTTCTTGTTCGTTAAAAACCGGCAGGACATAAGATATGAGTTTTTTATGTTTCATGGGGTCAAAGTTGATATGAGACAAATTATATCAATGACAACACGGAAAATCTAATCCAAATACGTTTTGCGTCTTGGAACAAGGAAGCTGAAGGTCTCTTTCTATACAATCAGACAAGAATTACTCAGACCTATTTTATTTCTTAGTTGATCTATATGAATAAGGCACTAACATTTCTGCTTTTCCCAGTTGTTGCTGTTGTAACCCTTGCTTTGGTGGGGCTTCTATTTCAGCCAGTCGTCTTCGCTACAGTTACAAAAAACTGGATCACTCAAGATAGCTATTCTCTATTTAACGCCGGATTAGGAGGTCTTGATGTCGCTGTCACACAAGGTCAAAAAGGCACAAAAGATTCTATGGAGTTTACAACCACTGACTCGGCAGGAAAGCAAGCAACTCGCATGATGCTTAGAGGTAAAACAAATGACGCCAATTTAGAGTTCTACTCCGGTGCAAAAGGATCAGAAGTACTGAAGTTTATGGTGGAGGGAGTAACAGGTCATCTAAAATGGGGAAGCAGAGGTATGCTCAAAAATAACCAAGGGGCTTCAATCGAACTAGGTGGCACAGGTACTCCATATTTAGATTTCAGTAATGATACAACTATAGATTATGATGCAAGACTCATACTGACAGGGGATGACTCACTCAATTTCGCTGGCACAAATGTTGGTATTGGGAACAATTCGCCTGTTGCGAAACTTGATGTTAATGGGGATATAGCTACTAGAAATTCAGGCTCTGTCAGTAGCAACAACAATAACCTGGCTGGTGTGAGCTTAAGTTGGATGGGAGATCAGGCTCGCATCAGGATAGGAGGGGACGGACCCGGTGCGAAGAAAGGATTAGCAATACAGGAAGTGGGGAATGTAACAGTTCTTAAGGTAGACGAGGTCGGAGGGGTGGTGAAAATGACGACTGATTATCCATCTATATGTATAGGAAAGTGCTAAGTTATCTCTAGAGAAACCGTCATCAAGAAACCCATGATTCTGGTGACGGTTTTTCCCTGGAAATTTCAAATGTGTCTAAATCTTCTGTGCTAAATACTTCTCAGCAATCCGATCGGCATCAGCTTTCGATTTCTCCCACCAACTTTTGTTGTTTTTGTACCAGCTAACCGTTTCTTCCAGTCGTTCTTCGAGGGTTTTTAGTGGTTGAAAACCAAGTTCCTTCTGAGCCTTGGAGAAATCCATAGCATAGCGTTTGTCGTGACCTTTTCTGTCACCTACATGTACGATAAGGCTTTCTGGTTTCCCCAAAATTCTCAAAATTTCTTTTACGATGAAAATATTGGGTTTTTCACCATGTCCACCCAGAATGTATGTTTCACCGATTTTCCCTTTTTCGAGAATAAGCTCAACTCCGTAACAATGGTCCAGAACGTGAATCCAATCTCGGATTTGCAGCCCATCCCCGTAAACAGGTATTTCTTGATCACTTAGGGCTCTCGTTATCGCAAGGGGAATCAATTTCTCTGGATGGCAATAAGGTCCGTAGTTATTCGAGCAATTCGAAAGTGTGGCTTTGATCTTGTATGTGTTGACGTAAGCTCTCACGAGATGATCAGATGATGCTTTTGAAGCGGAGTAGGGACTTCGTGGATCGTAGTGTGTTTCTTCACTGAACTTTGCGTTAGGATCGTCAAGCGGGAGTTCTCCGAAAACCTCGTCAGTCGAAATGTGATGAAGTCTGATTTCTGGATACTTCCTGAGGATCTCTAGTATTCGAAATGTTCCGATGATGTTGGTTTGTATAAAGTCCTCTGGACCATCGATGCTCCTGTCAACATGAGTTTCTGCTGCAAAATGTACAATTGTGTCAATTTTATTTTCTAAAATAGTTCTCTCTAAGAGTTCTGAGTCAGTAATATCCCCCAAAACAAACTTAAAATTTGGATTTTCGGACAGCTCTTTGAGATTATCTTTATTTCCGGCATATGTGAGTTTGTCATATACCACGATATTATCGTTCGGTTTATTCTTTGCGTGATTTTTTGCAAAGTTTGAGCCTATAAAGCCAGCTCCGCCTGTTATGAGTATGTTCATAGTTGATGGTAACTTTGATACCAATTATACACAAAAAGTGGTGTTAGGTTAATTTATGAAGTGTGCGTTTGCAATAGTTACTTTGTCCTAAATCACTTTCATCCACGGTGTTTGTAAAATGACTTTAGAGTTTAATTTCTTCCAATTCATTCTCTTTATTTATAGGTAAGTTCATTTGGTCATAAAATCCTCCAGCATCTCTTTCCAACTTCTAATCTTGGGAAACTTCGTGTTCTTTAAAATCGAAACATTTGGAATTTTTGCTTTTCTGTTGAATTTCTCGAGTGTTGTTGGTTTTACTGGAGTATCGATACCGGCTAGTCTCAAAATTTCCATCGCAAACTCATTTCTGGTGCAAGATCCTTCTCCACTGTAGTGGTAAATCCCACCTTTTGGAGAATTTTCAATCAGATACAAAATTCCTTCTGATAGATCCTGTACATAAGTTGGACTGACGACTTCGTCAGTGACAACTTCGAGAAATTCTTTCTCTTTTGCAAACTGCAAAATTTTGGCAATAAAATTGGTAGCTCCTTCTCCAAATAGGGCAGAGGTTCTCACTATGTAAACAGATGTTGTTTGTCTGACAAAGTCCGACAAATCTAATCCATCCATTACATCAATAATATTTTTCTCTCCCTGTGCTTTTGTTTCCCCGTACTTGTTTAATGGAGAATATGGCTGATGTTCTTCACTGTATCCCTCTTCGTTGTTTTCACCAAAAACATAATCCGTAGAGATGTGGATTAAGTTAATAGATTTTTCGGTACAAACTTCTGCAAGATTTCTTGGCCCATCAGCGTTCACGGCAAGAGCGATGGGAAAGCTTTCTGGGTCTTCGCATGCTTCCACATTGGTGAATGCTGCACAGTTAATGACATAATCTGGTTTTGTATCGTCAAAAATGCTTTCTACTGATTTTTTGTTAGTGATATCTATTCCGTTTTCGTCAGAAATATCTGAAGTCGCAACTTCAAATTCTTTCTCTTCAAGTAACTTAACCAGAGTAGAGCCAAGTAACCCGTTACTTCCAACGACAAGAACTTTGGATTTAGGCATATACTTTTCCAATTAGAAATAAAATAATGTTCTGAGTTATCCGTTATGTGGACCCCAAATCTCAGGTAGAACACAGTCCCATGTGTATTTGAACTCATCTGCTGCGTCGTATGGGTGGGACTGGTAATTCACTACTATACTTTCTTTGTTTCCCAGTGCTTTCCAGCCGTGCATGATCCCTGCGGGTATTTTCAGAAATCTAGGAATCCCTTCTCCCATAATCACATAGTTGGCTTTGCCAAAGGTAGGGGAGTCGGGTCGGATGTCTACCAGTGACACCTGGAGCTTCCCTCTAGTCACTGTGAACTGGTCAGTGTGGATTTCATGTAGGTGCCAGCATTTCACAACTCCTGGGTCAGTCGCACTCTGATAGCTATGAGTAGTGTTGATAACTGTGCCATCTTTGAACTCAGGCCAGGCTGTACTCCAAAGCTCGATCACGTCTCCACGGTCATCAACGTGAGCTTTTAGTTCTTTCAGAAACACTCCGTCAATAGTGATGCCTTTTTCGATTTCAAACTTCTGCTTTTTAAGCCATTCCTCGGTAACATTGGATGGGTTCATAGAATACTATTAAAAAATAAATTGAAATAAAAATCATTTACTTTCTGATACTCCAATTCCAAGTTTCCACAATTCTCTAATCACGTCCACCAACATTGCAAGTTTACCACGAAGACTATAATGTCTTAAAGCGATTAATAGCCAGTTGCGCAACTTTAATTTCTCGACTTTCATGTTTTTAGCCTGGTTTGTTGATTGCATGTATTTGTGCCATACAGTCGTTTTCCCGGTGTAGACAGCTTTCAATCCAAGTTTTCTGACTCTGATAAAAAGCTCGACTTCGTCAGTGTACATTTTCAGAATCCCCCAGAAGCCTTTTGTCTTTTTGATTACTCCAGATCTAAACAAAATACAAGTTCCAGTCACACCAAATACTTCTTTTGTATGGTCAAACTGACCGTTGTCTTCTTCAGCAAATCCAATATCGTAAGCTTGTCTAAAATTATCATAAAACAGTCCTGCAGAATTTATCTTGCCTTCATTTACCCCTCCGAGGAACTTAATTTTAGGGCCAACTCCTGCAATCGTTTCATCTTTTTCTATTTCGACAATAAGAACTTTTAGTAAATCTGGTTCGACTATTGTGTCAGGATTCAGGATCGTCAGGAAATACGGATTGTATTTTTCTAAAGCGTATTCAAAGCCTTTATTATTTCCGGTAGTGAAATAGTAGTTTTTGTCGAGTTTTAGCAGATCTACTTCTGGGAAATTCTCAGATACTAGGTCCGTTGTACTATCCGAGGAGTTATTATCAACAACAACAACTTTAAAGTTTTTGTAGTCTAATTTTTTTACAGAATTAAGGCAGTCGACTATATCTTTTTCGTTATTCCAAGTTAAAATGATAATTGCTACTGAGGGTTCTGATGCCATGAAAGTTTAATTTGAGACTATATTATAGTAGAATTCTAGCATTAGTTATACCCAAACATGAGTAATCCATCGGATAAGTCGGTAAAAGAAGGTGAGAAGTTGCTCGAAAAAGTGAGAAAACTCTTGGCTGAGGAGGGCTTTTCATCATCCGAAAAAATAGAAATTGAAAACGAGATCGAAACTTACTTGCTACCATCACTCGATAAATTTCGTGAGGTTCAAAGGTTTATCTATGAGCCTTTCCTTTATGAGAAGGCTGGATTCCTAAATAAATTAAAGAATTTGGTTCTGGGGAAGATCGGGAATGTCAGCAGAAACGTTGTGGAACGTAGTGTAATGAGACAACAGAAATATAACGATAATGTTTATATTTTGTTAATGCATTTGTACAAAAAAAATAGAGAATTAGAGAAAAGACTGAAAAAGTTAGAAAATTCTAAAAATGTCAAAAACTGAAATCCCCGAAATTCAGATTATCGGACCTTTTGCTACTGAATATTCTCTAGCTAAAGTTAATCGAGAGCTTGCGACCGCTCTTTCCGAAATTTCTAAAGATTACGAAA
>CAZZFI010000041.1:0-6904 GCA_964653475.1 uncultured Candidatus Saccharibacteria bacterium
GTTGACCACGTGAGTGGCGGTGTAGAAGTCGTGCTGCGCGACTTCGAAAAGCTGCCATGAACCTCATACCCTTTATCTAATAGATTTCGAACCATATTAAGTCCCATATTTCCTAAGCCTAGAAAGCCTATTGGTTTTTTGCTCATAATCAAAAATTAACAAAAATTAATTAACAAACACTGTAAAACGAGGTTCTATTTATTCGTCAGTAAAAATCTCGCCATTTCTCTCAGTGATATACAACGCAGGATAGTTGTGCAGATTTGATTTCCAGTTTTCACCGGGATACGACAAATCCAACTCTTGCAAAGTATTGAGTGTAGGTTTTTTGTCTTCTCCGACAGCATAGGCCAGTACTTTGTCTGATTTGGTTATCATTTTGGGAGTAATAGTAATCCTTTTAGGATGTTTTCCACCCTGAACATGACCTACAGCTAATTTGTCATTTGAGTAGATCTGATGAAAAAGTTCTTCTGAGGAAAGCGGGATAATACCCGCAGTATGCCCATCTGATCCGATTCCGAGACTACAAAGGATGTAATCAAATTCTTGTTTTAGAAACTGATCAAAGCCGTTAGCATCGGACTCAAGCGAGCTCCCGGTTAAAATATGAAAAATGTTTGCACCGTTTTTTTCGAAGTTCTGAAATAACTCCAGTTCTCTTAGCACAGGCCATGTAGCTGTATCGTGAATGGGGTTCTCATCATAGCGTTCATCCCCGAGAGATATTGTCAGATTACTGAGATCTAAATCTTTCTCAACATATTCGCTCATTAATGCGTAATATTTAACTGCAGACCCTCCCGCGAGAAGCCATAATACTTTTTTATTTTTTGATAGATTTGAATTTAGAACCGCAGCTGTTTCTTTTGCGATTGCAATTTCAGGATTTTTTGAGGAGATTATCTTAAGCATATGTTAGCTTAACATTTGAGATGATCTATTTTCAACACTAAACCCCCAAAATGTCTATTAGTAATAATCATTAGACCTTAAAATAGATATTTCGCGATATAATAATATATGGAGATAGACCCAGAAACTTACAATACAATTACTTCTAAAACTGTTGGGCAAAGTGGAACAACCATACATTTATTTCCGTATGGATCTGTGCACTACCCAAGAACTGGAATTAGAGTTAGAGGGGCTGTCGGTATGGAAGGAATTATTAATTCTATTGAGGCTTATGGTGGTGTTAGTCTTCAACAAACTAAAAATGTGCTCTATACCTATTCAGGGTTTGTTTTGGAAAAATATGAGAATGGAGGATTATTTACAAAAAAAGGGGATAATTTCCCAAATCTCTATCAAGCACTTCAGGAAGACTTTCCTTCTCTCTACATGATTGTGGGAAGACCGCGTTTACTTGCAGATATTTCTAGAAACTTTAGTAGTGTAATGAACAGTAGAATGCGCCCATCAGGCTTAGACGGCAAGCAACCATTGCTTCTTTTAAGACCTGAGGTGGTGTCTCAGATGGTATTCAAGGAAAACGATGACAAATATAACCCTTACGACCTGAGTTTCAAAGAACCTATATCCCATCCCTGGAATCAATCAAAACTATATCACCCAGTACAAAGCGTAGTTCCACACTTCCCATTCAATGAGATTTCTATAACGGGACTGGTTTCCGTTAGGGAGGTATTAAAACAAGTATTGGTGGATTTAGTTATAAAACACACGAAGAAGAAACAAATCTAGAATTCGACTCCTTCTGGTTTTGTATCTCTCAAAAGTGAATAATAAAAAATACTTTCGAACATAAAATCTGATTGAGAGGACCTTCTATTTCTCTGTCGTCCCCAATCGTATTGGGTTTGAAAGGTACTTCTCACATCCGGATTCAACGAAAGTTCGTAATCGTAATTCTCAATAATTGTTCTAACATACCTTCTTTCTGCGCCCCATAGGGGGATTAACTGTTCTTCTATATCTTCTCTAAATTCTTGATAATAAATTTCCGTATCATACAAGACTTCTAGAAAATCTTTGAGATCTTGCTCATTTTGATATAAGAATTCTTCATTTACAATCAGCATAGTGTGTGATCTCCTTCCTGACTGTCCATCAATTAATAAAGACTGGACTCCTGTTCTCTCAAAGTTCTCAACTTGATAGATGTAAGGTTGTTTTGCGAAAACGCCATCAATCTTAGCGTTTGCAAACTCTACAGGGAGTTTGTCGGGTCTTAGAGATTTAGTTTTGACTTCACGACGATTAGATAGACTTTTTGAAAGCCAATAATCCGCACCTAGTGTATCTGCCACACCAAGTTCCCTATTAATTAGGTCTTCTTTGCCTAACAATCCTTTTTTAACATCCAAAACGAAGAAATAGCTATTAGAAGAACTTATCGTAGCAAGTACCTTCTGACCAACAAGAGGAGGCAAAGTCACGGCGTACTCCACATCTTCAACTACAGCAACGTCTATCCTTTTTTTGTTCAACGCTTCCAATACCTCTTGATCATTTTTGAATTTTCGGTATTCAGTGGGAATACTCTTTTCAGAGAAGGCTCCTCTACTCTCAGAAATCGATACTAATGTGAAAGTTTCTTCCGTGCTGTATCCAATTGTCAATTCATTAGGATCATTTGCATATTTAAATTCGTAAACAATTAGCCCTGATACTAGGAAGATAAGTCCCAGGCAAACCAAAGTTATGTTTGTTAATCTTTTTTTCGTACTCCTCCTTTTTTTCTTTTTCCTAGGAGTAACATCTTTTTTGATCTCGTTTATATCAAAATCACCCATTTGACTTGATTTCCGGCAGTTAAGAATCAACAGATATTCCCTATAAAATTAACATATCAACCAAACTAACTCAATCAAAGTATTCTTACGGGGTTTAGGGCTTTAACAGAATTCTGAAGAAAATATATCGCACAATCTTATCTATATGCTAAAATACATAAATCGGAGCGTAGTTCAGTTGGCTAGAACGCCCGCTTTGGGAGCGGGAGGTCGCTAGTTCGAGTCTAGTCGCTCCGATTTAGTTTTTACCCAACCTCTTTACGTTATTATGTTCTTCTCCGGAGAAAAAATAATCAAATATATTCAAGCAGGGAAAATTGGAATTAATCCGTTTCAAAAAGAATTTCTCGGACCAGTTTCTTATGAAATGCATTTGGGGGCCGAATTATACAGAGTTGAACCAAACGTCAAACACTTCAAAGGAAAAAAACCAAAAGAAAAAAATTTAACCCTACTTAATCTAAGTGATAAATCCTATGTTTTATCCCCAAGTGAATTTATCATTGCTAAAACAGAAGAAAAGATATTCTGTGATTCAAATACAATGGCAATTTTTGACGGGAAGCCATCACTAGCACAAATCGGTTTATTCACAAATATTTCATCTGTGCTCGTTGATCCTATGACGAACTCAGAGATTACTTGCGAGATATTTAACGCAAGTAAATTCCCAATTGAGTTAATAATTGGTCAGAAAATTGGACAAATATTTTTCGCGCGAGTTAGTAATTAAGACAAAAATAGCGACGACAACCATTGATCAAAAACTTACAAAGTATATCAATCAGAATAATATTGAATTTATAATCTAGGATTTCGATTTAGTCATATATAAACTTGATTGGACAAAAGGTGAAACTTCTTATGAATTTCTTACTTGGTTATACACTGTCTTCATTGATGTCGATCCTGAATTAATCCTAGACAAAGATGAGTTTATTTATAGGCTATTTCCCTATACAGAAATTGATTTGTCTTTCAGAAGAAAAGGGGAATCTTCGGTTCAAAAAGTAATCGATTTGTTTAAGGAGCGTGAATCAAATGCCCTAAAGTACGCAAAACCAAATAAGGAAATTATTGAGTTAATTAGATCTACAGACAAAAAAATAAATCATGCAATTTGGTCAAACAATAACCTCGAAACAATTGATTTTCTGCTTGAGAAATTCGAAATAATTGCTACCTCAGATAATGTGGAATATCCAAAACCAGATGTTTCTGGTTTCAAGATTAACGATGAGAAATTTGGAAATCCTGATAAAGATAGGATTTTAATGGTGGAAGACTCCTTAAGATCCGATAAAGTCGCAACAAAAACGCTGGAATAATATGTTTCCACTACGATAAGAAGTTATGAAAATATTTCTTTTCCGACATGGTGAAAAATAGAGTCAGATTCCACAGATACAAAAACACGTCGATCAGTCTGTTTAACATCTATAGAAATATCACAAATTGAAACATTAAGTGAGAAATTAAAACTCCTTTTCCCGAAAATCATTGGAACAGATCGAGTTTATTTAAGTCCTTACACTCGCACAGTTCAAAGTGCAGAAATAATATGAAATATATTGAATATCAGAGAAAATATCCCAGTTCAAGAACTAGAGGAATTCCACCCAATTGATGATTACAAAATGGACAAAGACTATAGGCAAGGATTAATGAACAAAAAATTAATATACTCTCACTGGAGAGATCCAAATGGTAGATCACTTAATAAGTCACTTGATGATTTCGAAAAATTTTCTTGTAAACATCCCAGAGGCAAATATTGCTATAGTATCTACACACGGAGCACTCGTTAGAAATTATGTTTATAGACTATCACTAGAAATACAACCATATGATAGAGAAATATTACACTCTGGAATCAAAGAAGGTGGGTACACTTTTCTGGAAATCTTAAATAATGATACAAAAGTTATTGTGTTTAATATTTATTGATGAAGCCCAAAATCTATGTAGCTCATTCCCCTGGCTATGATTTCAGTAATAATCTCTATCAATCTTTAAAATTTTAACTTAAATAAGATATTTTACCCCTTTCACCTTTTCAATACTGGAGACCAATATACCTAAGCCCAAATCAGCCTGAATAATTACGCTATTGGGGTTATTGCTTTGCATCCTATACACAGCAGAACCAGGAGAATTAAAATTTGGATTGAAAAATTGTGCAGCAGTGGGATCAATAATTTCACCACTTGAATAATTTAATAGAAAGGCGTGGTATGTTGATAAAAATCCGGTTTTGACTCTTGTTTCTACAATTTGAAACCCCTTGGGTATTAATCCATAACTGTACATTCCACCTACAATTGCATCACAAACAGGCATCTCGGAAACCCAAAGACTTTTGTATAACTCGATCTCTTTTTTCTTACCCCTCATATACAATGCGGTCAACGCATCATTTTTAGCTGATTCGGCAACCATTCTCCACATCATACTATTTGTTGAAATTTCAACAAAAGACATAATACAATAGCTTATAAAAGTGCTTCAATTATACAATGAAACCCCAAATTTACATCGCACCCTCTACTAAATACGATTTTCAAAGGGAGCTATATCAGCCTCTAAAAGACAGTACCTTACCAGAAACATATGATTTGTTTTACCCACATGATAAAACAGGGAATCCCACAAACTCTAGAGAATTAATAAAAAACTACTGGGCAGTTGTGGCAGAGATTAGTTATCCTTCAACTGGTGCAGGGATTGAGATTGGTTGGGCAGACGCATTTGAGGTTCCTTTGATTTTTATTCACCAGGAAGACTTCGAACCGTCATCTTACTATTATGATATGACTGAGCACGTGTTAAGTTATGAAGATTCTGAAGAGATGGTTAATAAATTAATGTACTCATTGCGTTCAATTTTGTAGTCAACAGATGCAAAAACTCGGCACCAAAGTCCTCTCTGATATCCACTGTACAAAGGTATTTGACCAGCAAAAGTGTGATTATCTGCTGAAACTCTTTGAGCAAAGCGAGCAGGTGATAATCAACGGCGATTTATGGAGTTACTATATTCAGGATTTCGACTCTTTTGTAGATTCAAAATGGAATAAACTCTTCCCTGCCCTCAAGACCAAAAATTGTATTTACATTCACGGAAATCATGACAGGAAACACTGGTGCGATGACAGAGTGAACTTGTTTTCGGTTTACAATGACTATGAATACTTCTTTCCAATCTCTGATAATAAGGAGCTTCATATTTCACACGGACACTTGATAAGCAATGACTCTATTCAAAACGAAACATACATAAAATTCAACCGTGCATTGTTTGACTTTAACCGATTAAACAGGTCGTACAAATTCTACATTTTGCTCAATAAGCTTCTATTGAAAATATTAAAAGAGCAGAGATATTCAGGATTGTTAAGATATTTAAATAAGCCCCACTATAGATTCGCAGCCTCTCTTTCGAGTAATCAGATCCTTGTTACCGGGCATACTCATGCTCCTGAGTTCTCCCCAAAGAAAAAGCATATCAATGTTGGTTTTGTTAATTTCGGACTGGCGTATTATCTGAACATTCAAAATGGGAAATATACTCTGGAGTGGGAGAGGTATTATTGAAATAAACAAAGCATTTGTTAAACTAAAACTAATTAATTAAAGACCGTTTAATAATATGTACCTCTCAAAACTCGTTATCCAAAAATTACTAAAAACCGAATCAATTAGTATCGAACCTTTTGATGAAATTATTTAAACATCTTTCCGATGCTAAGGTGTTCATAGTCTTCGCTTAATTCCTCATATATAGCAATAACAATATCGCAAACTTCCTTATATCTTGGGTTGTTAGACTTTTTAAGTATACTTTTCGACCAATCTCGAAGTAGTGCGATCGCAACAGGACCATCATTAGATGCGATCAACTTTTTGAAGGATGTTTCATCCCAGAAGGGATAGCGAAAGACAACACCTTCAAAAGCCTTTGTAATACCGACATTATCATCTTTCATCATCGCGATTGTTGCTTCTACTCCCTTTTCCAACATATCTACTCCTATATTAAACACTTCAGAATCTGCATTAAAACCTTCACCATCATCCCTTTTCTCCCATCTATTGCGCAAACCTTTCTTCCTCATCTTGCCAACAATAGCCATCATTTCGGGAAT
>CAZZFI010000042.1:0-6711 GCA_964653475.1 uncultured Candidatus Saccharibacteria bacterium
ATCAAAAAATACAAGATTAAAGATCGAGCAAACAGAAGAATTTCGCTCCTACTTAAAAACTATAAATTATCAGATGATATTGCTTTTCGGTTCTCCGACAAGGGATGGAAAGAACACCCTCTAACAGTAGAAAAGTTTGCGGATTGGGTGGAACAGACACCGGGAGAAACTATTAACTTGTTCATGGATTACGAAACTTTTGGAGAACATCAGTGGGAAGATAGCGGGATTTTCAAATTTTTAGAATTGTTGCCTGACGAACTTCTAAGGCGAGGTATTGGTTTTCGTACACCGAGCGAGACTGTAGAAGACTTTGAGATAAAAGACAAAGTCGATATTCATAATCTGACTTCATGGGCTGATCTCGAACGAGATCTTTCTGCCTGGCTTGGAAATAAAATGCAACAACACGCTGCAGATCAGATATACAAAAATGAGTCCATCGTCAGATCAGTCGTAGAAAACATTTCAGATACTGTCAAAAAACAAAAGCTTCTCGCTACCTGGAGAAAACTACAAACCTCAGATCACTTTTATTACATGTCTACAAAATACTGGAATGACGGTGATATTCACAAATATTTCAGCCCTTACGAATCACCATACGACGCATACATCAACTACATGAATGTTCTTAGCGACTTCACAAACAAGCTAAAAAATATGATCAGCTATAAAACAGTAACTTAACATGCTCAACTATGGATCTTATCGAAATGAATACCTTGTTACTAACAACTTTGGAAGTTACTCTTCTTCAAACTTGCTCTACGGAAATACAAGGAAATACCACGGGTTACTTGTCGCGACACAAGACAGCCTTTTTAAATTCAATGTTTTAAACCGAGTTATCGATAGCTACAGAAATGTAGTAACGGAACTTCCCCTTTCAACAAACATTTATCAAAATGAATATCTCGATCCCAACGGATTTAACTTTCTGAAAGACTTTGCTTTCTATCCAAATCCCTCATGGAGATATAACTCCGATTCTGTTGAGATCGTGAAAAAAATTTTCTTGTCTAAAACCGAGAATTCAGTTACTCTCAACTACAAATTTAATACAACAAAATCTGGTTTTTTTAATCTAAAACCTCTTCTTAATTTCCGAGATATTCATACTGTAAACTCGCAAATCACTACTGAAGCGTACGATCTCGAGGACAATAACGAGCAGTTAAAGATTGATCTCAAAAATAATAATCAACTAAATATTTATCACCCAGGTTCAAAATTTTACGAACAAAAAGAAATTTATTATCAATTTTATTATCCAGACGAAGACAAACGCGGATACTTGTCTACCGAAGACCTTTTACAACCTGGTTATTTTGAAATTGTAATACCTGAGGGGGTTTTTGAACTAAATTTTACTTTTTCATATAACACTTTATCCAAACATATCGTTAAAGACTTCTACATCCTTGAATCGGGAGAAATTGATTCCGACAACGAAGAACCACTATCAGAGTTCAAAAAATATCTCGAAAAACAAGCTCCACTTTTTGTTAACACAACAACCTCGCACAACGGCATTTGTGCAGGTTATCACTGGTTTGATGAATGGTCTCGAGATACTTTTATTGCACTTCCTGGATTATCGTCGAACTGGAAAGACAGAGAAACTGCAGAAAAGACTTTTAGAGAGTGGGGAGAACAACTAAAAACCGGACTTCTTCCAAATCGTCTACTATTCACTGATTTACTAAATTCTTTAGACAGCATTTTCTGGTTTGTGACGAGACTTTATAAATACTCTACTCAGATAAATAATTTCGATCTAGCTGAAAGTTTACTACCGAATTTAGAGAGTGTGCTTAACAATTTCCAAAACAAAACACACAATATCGACATTACACACGAAGGATTTCTTTATGATAACAATTCTACTGACGCTTTAACATGGATGGATGCTAAAGTAGACGATAAGCCGGTAATTGACCGAAGTGGAATGGCTGTCGAAATCCAGGCTCTTTGGTATAACTATATCCGGATAATGATAAATCTGAAAGAGAGATTGAACGACAGGACACACCTCACCCTACTCAAGGATCTCAAGGTTTCGATCGAGAAAAATTTTGAAAATATTTTTTGGAATCATTCCCAAAATTGTCTTTACGACTGCGTAAGAAAAGATTATATAGACAAATCCGTACGGCCGAATCAGGTTATTGCCACTTACCTTCCTTTCAAAATACTTGGAAATAGGAAAAACAAGATGATCCTTGCAACGGTTGAGCAAAAACTTTTAACTTCTGTAGGACTACGCACTCTCGCTAGAGAAGATTCGAATTTTAGAGAAACATATTCGGGCGATCAAAAAAACAGGGATCTGAGTTATCATCAAGGGACGATTTGGCCTTTTCTTCTAGGATTTTACTTGTCAGCTTACTACGAAGTTTATCTCAAATCCAGAACTGCAACACGTTATGTTTCTGATAGACTTCTTGATTGTTTTAGTGAATTAAAAAAACAACAGTTAAACTATGTTCCTGAAGTTTTCAATGCTTCGGATTTAAGCCCTCAAGGCTGTCTCGCTCAAGCATGGAGTGTTGCTTTGCTTCTGGAAACGATTTATCATTTAGAACATTAAATAGAAACCATGCCCACTAACCTAGTAATAGGAAATGGATCAACATTAGTAAATATTGACGACTCTCTTAATCTGAAAGACTTCTACTGGCCTTTTGTAGGAGAAGCAAACCACCTAAGCGCGAAAGCAAACGAGATATTTTTTTTCATAAATGGTATTCGAGTAAACCTAAATCGTGATAACTTTCTGATTGAAGCAAACTATCTAGAAAATTCTCTTGTTGCGAGATCAACTGCACTTAGCGAGATGCATAATCTCCAGATCACGTTCACAGATTTTGTTGTCTATGATCAAGATGTGTTTGTGCGAAAGATGGAGTTTACGAACCTTTCTGAAGAATATATAGATCTAACTGTCTTTTTCAAACATAACTTTTATATGCGTGAAGATGATACAGGTAATACATCCACTTGGTATGAGCCTGCTGATATTATGTGCCACTACAAGAAAAACACTTATCTTGGAATGGGATTAACTTCTAAGGTTTTTGAATTTACTTGCGCAGCACCAAACGATAATCAAAATACTGGTGCTTCTCCTGACGAGAATGGACACTTACCTTTTAATCCAGTTTCGACTGGAACTACCGAATCTTGTATTTCTACTAAAGTCCCACTTGATGGAAATTCTAGCGAAAAGCTCGAGTATTTTATAGCTTGTGGTCACAACTACCAAGAGATCACCGACTTAGCAAGACAAGTTAGGAAATCTAATCTCGACGAATTAGAAGAGAAAACTAATTTCTACTGGCAAAACTGGATAAGACCAAAAACAGGATTTTCGATATTTGTGGAGGAAGATAAAAATATACTCCTCGAAAAACTTTACGTGCGTTCGCTATTAACTATGAGAACCCAAACAGACAACAACGGTGCTATCGTCGCCGCTAATGATTCAACCTTTGTAAAACAAGGAGGAAAAGACTCGTATTCTTATATGTGGCCTAGAGACGGAGCGAACTCTGCTATCGCATACATCAATGCTGGATATCCAGACTTAGCTAAAAACTTTTTTGAGTTCTGCCGAAAAGCGATCACGAAAGAAGGTTATCTACACCATAAATATTATTCTGATATCTCAAAAGGCATTGGTAGTAGTTGGCATCCTTGGATAGACAAATTTGGAAATGAGCAACTCCCAATCCAAGAAGACGAAACAGCGAGCGTTATTGTCGCCTTGTATGAGTATTACTTACATTATGAAGATCTGGGATACATAAACGAAATCTGGAACAGTTTTATAGTTCCAGCTCTCAACTTTTTGATTGATTACAGATTTTTGAGTAATGGACTGGAAGACAATAACCCTATTGGTTTCCAACTAGCAAGTTCTCTACTACCGAAACCTAGTTATGATTTGTGGGAAATCCATTGGGGGGTGCATAGCTACACTGTTGCACTTGTTTATCAAGCACTTATGGCTGGAGCAAAACTAGCGGAAAGCCAAAAAGTAGAACATCTTATAGATAGTTGTACTAAAGCTGCTGAAGAGATCAAATCTTCTTACGAAAAGTATTTCTACGATGAAAACTCTGGAACTTTCATAAACAGTATATATTGCGATAGCCATCATTCACGCTCGCGTAAGGACTCTGGAGTAGATTCTTCTATGTACGCACTTTGGGCAAGCGGGATGTTTGATATAAATGATCCTCGCATAGAAAGAACTATGAAAAGAATCGATGGGGATTTATGGGTTAAAACTTCAATCGGTGGTATGGCAAGAAAGCAAAGTGACCATTATCTGAGCGTAGACAAAAGTCTGCCAGGCAATCCTTGGTTTATCACAACACTATGGATGGCACAGTACTGGATAAAGCTTGGAAACAAAGAAAACGCTTCGAAATATATAAACTGGGTACTGGAACATACCGATCACACAGGCATTATGGCGGAACAAGCAAACCCCCACACAGGATTTGCGTTGTCTATGAAACCCCTTACCTGGTCTCACGCAGAATTTGTAAGGACTATGTTGATGCTTTAGTTAAAGCTGTTTACGAAGTTTTGCTGATAAGCAAAATTGACGTAGATAATATATCCTATCGCAAAAAGAAGAAGAATCAACAGAATAATTGTTTTGCGATACTCTTTCATGATCTGACTACTGGCTTAGCTATTACTACAAAGCGTTTTTCTGCTGAAAGTCCGCTACAAGTATACAAAGTTAGTAAATCTTCTTTTGCATTGTTCTCAATAGCGATGTTTTCTGGATTTGTTTCAAATACTCTTTCTACTCTGTAGATGTATTCTTCTTTATCCCAGAAAACGACAATTTCATCTCCCTCGGATAATTTATTTAGATGATAAAAAGTGTTTTTACCTTGGCCAAAGTATCTGTGAGCGACTATTACTGTATTTCCACCTTTTTCGGGATTTGAAGTATGTGGTCTACGCCACGTATCACCGTTATCAAGAACATTAATTTCCGGTCCTTCCAGAATCCTCGAATTAACACTTATTTTAGGAATTACAATCGTGTTTTCTTCTGGGATAGGTTTTAACGCTTCTTCCCCTACTCCGGCATTTTGTGCAGCTACACTTTTGTATACAAATCCTAGTGATTCATCGTTATTCTTAGAAAATAGTAGCTCTATCTCAGGAATGAACGGCATAAATATTATGTAGATCGCCAAGATGGAAACTACTATCGAAAGAATTTTGTTAATCTTCCGGAAATCTCCAGTTTTTTTGTTAAGAATCTTTTTTGAAACCTTCATATTGAAATTATATCAGTAAAGTCTAATGACTACACCAACTCAGGGGTATCACTTCTAAGTTTTTGAACTTGCAGTAGTTAAGTTAATTGGGGATAATAGATGAGATCTAATCCCCAATAATGTCAGCAGAACTTAAACAACAATATATAAAAGTACTTAACAATTTGTATTATTCTTGGGATCAGAAGGTTGAATTACCCTTGTTAGAGGAATTCCAAGAAGGTTGGAGAAGACACCCCTCTCCTCAGAGCTACCTCGAAGATTTTGGTCAGAATGTATTAGACAATCTTCTCGAAAAACATGCATCTTCTATAGAGAATGCTGCAAGAAGATTAGAGCAATACTCCTCGAAACAAACATGGTTTGATCAATACTGTGAGACAAACCCAAGATTTGCAAAACTCAAACAAAACCCCATTGCATATTTTTGTATGGAATTCGGATTGGTAGATTGGTTACAGATATATTCCGGTGGACTTGGTGTATTGGCAGGTGATTTCCTCAAAGAAGCTAGCGATATGGGCTTACCGGTGGTCGGAATAGGACTTTTTTACCATCAAGGATATTTTCATCAAAGCTTCACTGGTGACGGAAGACAAATCGACGAGTATATAACCCAAGACCCCGCCGATTTCCCGCTTGAGCTTGTGAAAAAACCTGACGGTAGTCCACTATTTATTGAGATAGATATCAAAGATCATGTAGTATACTGCCAAGCATGGAAACTCAGAGTCGGAAGAGTCGATCTATATCTTCTCGACACAAATATCGAGCAAAATAAACTAAAAGATGATCGGATGATCAGCGCGCATCTTTATGGAGGAGATAACGATACACGTATCCGTCAAGAAATTCTTTTAGGCATAGGAGGAGCGAGATTACTGCATGCTCTAGATATTGACCCTGCAATTTTCCATATGAATGAAGGTCACTCAGGTTTCCTTGTTCTCGAAATTGCAAAACAGATTATGCAAAAAAACGGAGTTGATTTCCCTACTGCACTCGCAGAAGTAGACTCAGAGCTTATATTCACCAATCACACACTAAAACCCGCAGGAAATGATAACTTTCCATATGATTTACTAGCGAGCTATCTTTTTGCATACACCGATGACCTCAATACTGACCTCGAAACAATCTTCGAACTTGGCCGAGATGATGACTACTCCAGTGGGAACTTCTCAATGACAATGCTCGGATTTAGACACGCAAAAGTTTCTACAGCAGTTAGCAAAATACATGGTGAAGCTGCATCAAAGATCTGGCCGAAATACCCACTTCTAGCTGTTACAAATGGAACTCATGCGGCAACCTGGCTAAACCCAGATCTCTACAAACTTCTAGAGAAATATCTAGGATCAGGGTTTATCGAAAACCCTCTTCATACCGATTTTTCTAA
>CAZZFI010000043.1:0-6681 GCA_964653475.1 uncultured Candidatus Saccharibacteria bacterium
AACTTTTCGAGAATCCTCGATCTGTTTGTAATTACTTCTTGAATTATAACAAAGCTGTTCTGTCCAGTCCAGAAAAGGCTTACTCCTGTAGGGAAAAACGCACCAAAAAATCCGAGCGACCAGACAACAGTCATCAAAGGAAACACATATGCCATCTGTTTGGAAGATTGAGCCATAATCTCGCTAAAATCCATGTCTTCGGGTTTTTTATCATCTTTCTTTGATTTTTTCTTCTCAGATTTTTTAGACAGTTTCTCTTTTTCTTTTGCTTTTTCGAGCATCATTGGATTTAATTGCATTTGCACTTTAGAAGCAAAAAGTTGAGTAACTCCAACCAGAAGCGCGATTATCACATACGGAGCGACAACGACTGGATCAGAAAATCCGAAATCAGTAGCAACCTTGGACAAGTCAGCTCCCATAAAAGTAAAGTTCAATGGAACACCTTCTGAAATCTCAAGGTTTTCTTGACCAAGCTTTTCATCATTTAACACAACCTTACTCTTGTCATACTTTATAGAAGTATTTGATGGTGGTCTAATGTATGCAGTAATCAGATCTAATTCTTCTAAAATAATTGGTTCGCCTTTTTTGAAGTCACGGAACTCCTCCACAAAAAGAGAGATGCTCGATACACGCGCTTCGGCATCTTTTTTGTCCTGATCTTCTTTTGATATCTCAGATAGACGCTCATTTAACTTTTCTGTTAACTCGTCCTTATTATCATCACCGATAATTGCGAAAACATATTCTTGGTTGAGTTTTTTCCCGTTAGCGACTATTTCGTATTCAAGAGTATGTACACCTTCGTCTAATTCTGGCGAAGGAATCGTAATAGAATCTTCTGGAAGTTTCATGCTTTCGAAATATGCTACTTGATTAAACGCATGAACTCCTTGATCTACGAGATTTATGATCACATGCCTGACCTGTATAAGCAGAATCAAAGCCAAGATCATGTTTAAACATCCTCCTAGTTGTCCTGGTAAATATTTAGCTTGGATTTTGGCAAGTTCTTGAGCCTGTTTTTCCTGGTTTTTCTTGTATTTCTTTTTGATCGCATTTACCTCTCTTTGAAAATCTTTACTTTTCTCTGCATTTTTCATCTGCCTTCGAGTAAGTGGCCAAGTAATCAGTCTCGAAACAACCGCAATAAGCAAAATAGCAACACCTAGATTGCCGATAATACTATAAAAGTACATCAGTAGATTGAAGGTAGGTTCGTAGAAAAGTACTTGAAGGATTCCCATTAGATGAAAGTTAAGTTAATTGCGACTCCAGCTCAATTGCCTCTTTGGCAAGTCGTAAGACCTCGTCGAAATTTTTTTGTTGAAGGTGATTATCAATTTTAGAATTAATCTCTTCTCTCATTTTTTTCTCATAGTCAATCATAACCGGTACAATCACAGCTCCTAGCTCTTCAAATTGATCGTCAAGTTTAGGAATTATTTTTACTAAATCTTCAAATGGCAAATTTCCAGATAGTTTATCTAGAATCATTTGTGCTATCTCTTTCGCTCTTTCAGGAGTCATCTGACCAGATTCTAATTTTGCTGTGATTAGCTCTACAATTCTAGCTTGGATTGTATTTTTTATATCTTCAGGGTTTTGAGAATCAATCATGAGAAATTACTAAACGGGAAATTATAACAGAAAAGTAGGGGATTATCTAAGAATTAAGATTGTGATGTGGACCTGTAGGAATTATTGTAACCTTATTCTAAGAATTTCTTTACTTCGTTTATTAACCAGGTTTTATCGAAATCTGATTTTAAAGTAAATCCACAAGCGCCTTTATGGCCGCCTGCTGTATCTGGACTAATAGATTTTGCTATTTTTAGTAAATCAAAATCTTCACTCTTATCAAAAAAGTTGTTCTTATAGAGACGAACTTTGACGAAATTCTTATCTTCGTGTGGTTTTACAACAATTGCTGTACTTGCTTCTGGAAACTGGGAAATAAAGATATAACTCGTCATTTTTTCTTTGCCTGGATATTCCCGTAAATCGACCAGAGCGACGTTTTCCATAACTAAGCTATTATCTCGCACATACTGTTTCATCTTTTCTTTTGCACTTAAGTACCTATTTATCCTTTTTGTGACGAAAGGATGATCATAGACTTTATCGAGTGGAAATTTAGCCAGAAGCTCAACCAGGTACAAATTGAAATATACCTCTTCTCTGTTAATCACTAAAGCAAGTTGAAAAAGTTTAGAAGGATTTTCGAATTCTTCTAAAGTCAGATTTCCGGAATCGAATTTGTTTATCTCATCGATCAGATTTTCAAAATTCCTAAAATCTCCCGCATCTTTAAAGTATGAATACACCACTTGTGCTGCACTTAGTTCTGGCGACCAGCAACCTATGAAATCTCCTTCGGGTTTATTGCTGATGTGATGATCAAAAAAATAACCGCAAAGTGGAGAATATCGTAAATCAACTAAAAGAGTATTCTTGTTAATTTGGTCGTTGACTAAACCTTCTTGGATGTCTGAAGCTTTACTCTGGAGAATCTCAGCTTTTGGAAAAACAATTCTTAACATTGCTCCACACATTACTCCATCAAAATCACTATCGATGATAATTCTGTCAACTTGATATTTTGAGAGAAAAATTTTTCCTTGAGGGAGTATTGAGGACATACTTGTAATTATCAAAGCTGTATTATATTCCCGAATCAAATTGTAATCAACTACTTTGTAGCCGTTTTATCAATCTTCAGTTGGAATAACTACAAGTTGTTCAATATTCGCGATAACTTCTTGGATATCATTCTCCAAACTTTCTGAAGTCTGCCCGCCCCATATAATCACATATTCTTTCTGAAAACCTTTGTAGAATATTTGGTTTGTTCTTCCGAGGTTTGATTTGTAGATCTCTGTTTCAATTGCGCTAAACTTAGAGATATTTGTATCTTTTCGGGAGTACAAAAAATCTCGACTTGGATCAAATCTGCTGTCTTCAGTCGGTAGGGATTTTAGATACTCTTCGTAATTAATTTTATTTCTCAGTTGTGTAGGAGTAAAAATTGATTCCCGGTCTAACGGGATTATGGCGATAAGTGTCCCTGGGTAATTAGTGAAATTGGTAAATTGAGAAGCATCATGAGTACTAAAAATTCCGCATGTTGAAAATTGCCCTCTAGGGGAAGATATCCATTTGGGTTCCAAACTCACCTCGATTTCACAGTCATTCAGGATGTATTTTACTTTCCCTGAAGCATCTAATGTCGGAGAAATTGCTATAGTTGGAGGAACTGAAGGAGTCACACTCGGAACTAAGGCCGCAGTTGGCACCGGAGTCAAGTCTTCTTGCGTGTTATCAGTTTGTGCTGAAAACAATAAAACTACAACTAATCCCAGAGTTATCAGGAAGACGATAATTGTGAATATTATCAAAAACACTTTTGCTCGAGATTTTGAATTTCCCACCACTATTGTATTTGGAACTACAGGATTTTCTTGCATACAAGTCTCAGATAGCAGAAATAATTTGAATCAAGTACTCTTTTAATTTACACTATAATATCATTTAAAATAAATTCTGCCCATCTTGGATAATAGTAGCTTAATAAACGAGCAGATATTACAGTCTTTGCATAAATATCTCCGCCTGGTCAATTATATGGGTGCTGCTCAACTCTATCTTCGTGATAATTTTTTACTTAAAGAACCTCTCCAGAAAGAGCATATAAAACAAAGAGTTCTAGGGCACTGGGGAACTGTTCCCGGATTGAATTTCGTATACGCCAACATGAATATCCTTGCGAAACGCCACAACCAAGAAATCATGTTAGTTGTAGGTCCAGGCCACGGCTACCCTGCCCTCCTTGCAAATCTTTATGTAGAAGGAAGTTTCGCTGAATTTTATCCACAGTATGAATACTCTGAAGAAGGTTTTAGGAATCTAATCAGGAACTTTAGCTGGCCTGGAGGGTTCCCCAGCCACTCAAACCCAGAAACTCCGGGAGTTATACTTGAAGGAGGGGAGCTTGGCTATTCTCTTTCGACGGCTTTCGGAGCTTGTTTTGATAATCCTGATTTGATCGTTGCTTGTGTTGTCGGCGATGGCGAAGCAGAAACAGGACCACTGAGCGCTGCTTGGCAAAGTACGAAATTCTTAAATCCGAGAGAAGACGGAGCTGTTTTACCAATCATACATGTCAACAAGTACAAGATCTCTGGTCCGACAATTTTTGGCACGATGTCAGAACAAGAACTTCATGATTATTTCCACGGACAAGGATACTCTCCTCTGATAGTATCAGGTGATTTTCTATATGAGTCGATGATTTCCGCATCTGAAGAAGCGTATCAACAAATCCAAAACATAAAAAACAACCCAGACAATCCAAAACCACGGTATCCAGTTATCATCATGATTACCCAAAAAGGATGGACTGGTCCGGAGTTTGTTAAAGGCGACATGAACGAAGATTCGTTTAGATCTCACGGAGTCCCGCTTGAACATGTACATACAGACCAAAGTGAGTTTATGGAATTATACGAATGGCTTTCAAGTTATAACGCGAAAGAGCTGTTAGACGAAAACTACAAACCAATTCCAGAGATCCTTGATCTTCTTCCATCTCCCGATTTAAGACTCGGCATGACCAAACACGCGAACGGGGGTGAAGTTAGGAAACCGCTAAAACTTCCTAACTTGAATTCATTAAAAGTAACCGAAGACGCACTACGTACCTACAAAGGTTCTAGCAGCATGATGGTTTTGTCAGATTACATGCGAGAAATAATCATGCTAAATCCAAACAACTTTCGAGTAATGTCTCCAGACGAAACTGAATCTAACAGACTTGGCTCTCTTTTTGAGATTACAAATAGAAGATATAACTGGCCAGTTCCTCCAGGATCCGAACATCTCTCTCCATCAGGACGAGTCATGGAAATTCTAAGCGAACACACACTGCAAGGCTGGCTAGAAGGGTATGTATTAACTGGCAGACATGGGATATTCATCACTTACGAAGCTTTTGGAATGATAGTCGCAAGTATGATTGATCAGTATTCAAAATTCCTTAAGCAATCAAAACCTGTACATTGGAGAAAGCCCCTTCCATCTCTAAATATTGTTCTCACCAGTAATAGTTGGAGGCAAGATCATAACGGTTACTCTCACCAAAATCCTGGACTAATAAGTTCTGTGCTAAATGATTACGCTCACTTCATTCGAGTACACTTCCCTGTCGACGCAAATATGTTACTTGCAACTGCAGAAGAAGCATTCACTACCACAAACACTATAAACATGATCGTAGTAGGTAAAACAGAACTTCCTCAATACTTAACAATTGAAGAAGCGAAACAGCAGATGACTACTGGTGTTCATAGTTGGGATTTTGTAGGAAATAATCCAGATAACCCTGATATCGTCTTTACCGCAACTGGTGACTATACAACTCAAGAAATTCTTGCAACTATCCAGATTCTTAAAGAAGACATCCCCGAAATAAACACAAGATTCGTGAGCATTTCAGAGATAACATGTTTTGGGGTTGGAGATCATCCGATTCAAAGTAAACTGAACAGCGAGCAGTTTGAGAGTGTATTCGATCGTGAAGTGCCAATTATTTACTCTTATCATGGATATCCCGAAGACATAAAACAACTCATCTTTAATCACCCCGAGAGTCATAGATTTACAATTCATGGTTATATCGAAAGAGGAACTATAACGACTCCTTTTGACATGATGGTTTTTAACAACACCAGTCGTTTCCAGCTTGGAATCGAGGCAATCGAAAAAGTTGTAGCAAAAAGCCCAGAACTTAAAAACAAAGGAGAATCCGTGATCGAAAAATACAATACCCTACTTGCCAAACATTATGAATATATACGAGTTCACGGAAAAGATATTCCAGAAGTAACAGAATTTAAGCTCAAGTTTTTCTAGATGTACCATCTACTTGCTGTAAATGCTGGCAGCACTTCAGTAAAATACAAGCTTTACGACAATTCTCTCCAGGAGATTTTGTCAGGTCATATCGAAAACCATAAAGGAAATTTAATATCTAAACTTAAAAAATATGGTCAAAAATACGAATGGGAATTAACAGAGAATGAATACAAAAGACCTGATAAAATAATTGCAAAAGAAATTGAAGGGTTTACAATCTCTAAAATTGGGTTTCGAGTTGTTCACGGAGGAGAAAAATACACTTCCAAAACCAAAATTACTCAGAAAGTAATAGAAGATCTAGAGTTACTAAATGATCTTGCACCACTTCATAATCCCCCCGCTCTAAGAGTAATAAAGCTTTTTTCGAAAAGATTTCCTGAAATTCCAATATACGCTTTTTTTGACACGGCTTTTCACTCAACTATGGCGCCAGAGCAATTTTTGTATTCTCTTCCTTACGAATTTTACAAAAAATATAAAATCCGAAAATATGGATTCCACGGCATTTCACATCAATATATTTATAACCAAGTTAAGAATCTTGAGAAAAAAACATCACGAATAATTTCTTGTCATCTTGGCGGAGGTGCCAGCATAACCGCAATCAAAAACGGAGAAAGCTTTGACACATCTATGGGTTTTACCCCACTTGAAGGTTTAACTATGGCAACTCGTACCGGAGATCTCGATTCTGGAGTTATATTCTACCTCGCGGAAAAAAAGTTACATCCACTCAAAGAAATCAAAACTATTTCCAATCAC
>CAZZFI010000044.1:0-6385 GCA_964653475.1 uncultured Candidatus Saccharibacteria bacterium
AGGTCATCTAGATGCAGGTGCAAAAAAAGTTGTGATCTCAGCTCCTAGTGACGAAGATGTAAAAACAATTCTGATGGGTGTTAATGAAGATCACTATCAAGGCGAAGAAATGGTTTCAAATGCAAGTTGTACAACCAACTGTCTTGCTCCACTTGTTCATGTTTTGCTTAAAGAAGGAATTGGAATTGATGAGGGACTTATGACAACTGCCCATGCATACACTGCAAGTCAGTCACTAGTAGACGGCCCTTCTAGGAAAGCTTTCCGAGATGGACGAGCAGGTGCACAAAACATTATCCCGGCCTCGACTGGAGCCTCAAAAGCAATAGGACAAGTGATTCCAGAGACGGAAGGTAAGCTTAAAGGAATGGCGTTTCGTGTCCCTGTTGTTAATGTTTCTGCAGTTGATCTGACTTTCCGAAGTAGTAGAGACAGCTCACTTGAAGAGATCAATCCTTTGATGAAAAAAGCATCAGAAACATATATGAGAGGTATTTTGGACTACACTGAAGAACCAGTTGTATCAAGTGATTTTAATCACACTACAGCTTCAAGTACTCTTGATGCTACAGCAGGGATTGAGCTAAACTCAAGATTTTTCAAAATAATATCTTGGTATGATAATGAATGGGGATATTCCAACAGACTAGCTGATCTTCTAGAAGTTGTTGTAAATAAGATGTAATTTATTAAGCATCAAGAATGTATACTACGCCTAATCTAACGGAGAAGCTTAAGGCGAAAAATATTACTAATTTCGACTTCTCAGGAAAAAGGGTATTAATCCGTAGTTGCTTAAACGTCCCAGTTAGCAAATCAGGAAGGATAGAAGATTTTGCCAGGTTAGATGAAGCAATTCCAACAATCAAAATGCTTAGAGAAAAAGCAGATAAAGTAATAATCCTTGCTCATCTTGGACGTCCAACTACGGCCCGAGAAAGCGAATTCTCACTTAAGCCTGTCCAGGCAGAACTCGAAAAAAGACTTGGGCAAACTGTTGAGATGATAGAAACAGAAAGTGAATTTCAAGATATATCAGAAAGTCATTCAAAATATTTCATTCTCGAGAACATAAGGTTTTTTGAAGGGGAAGAAAGCAAAGACATTGCAAAAAAAGAAGAGTTTTCAAAAAAACTTGCTTCTCTTGCAGATCTCTACGTGAATGACGCTTTCCCTGATTACCGAGAATCTGTTTCCACATTTGATTTGGCGAAACTCCTCCCAAGTTTTCTTGGACCAGTTTTTGTAAAAGAAGTAGAAGCACTATCAAAGTTCTCAAATCCGAAAAGACCATTTGTAGCTATTCTTGGAGGTTCGAAGTTGTCTGAGAAGTTAGACGCTTTAAACGCACTTGCAAAAACTGCTGATAGGTTGCTAATAAGTGGTGCGATGGCTTATACACTACTACTTAGTGAAGGGAAATCTGTCGGCAAATCGCTAGTTGAACAAGACAAGATTGAAGTCGCCAAAGAAATCATGCAAAACCATAAAGACAAAATACTTCTTCCTATTGATCATGCTGTAGCAAATGAATTTGATGAAAGTTCGTCTGTGGAGAATATTAATGATGTAAATATCCCCGATGGTAAAATTGCTCTAGATATTGGGCCTGAGACTATCAAACTTTTTGTCAACGAGATACAATATGCCAGATCAATCCTATGGAATGGTCCAGCTGGCGTTTTCGAATGGAAGAACACAAAAACGGGCACTCTGGAAATCGGAAAAGTAATTACTCGGAATTCTAAGGCGTATAAATTAGCAGGCGGAGGAGACTCTATTTCTGCAATTAATAAATTCGGTTTAACTGGTTTTGATCATATTTCAACTGGAGGAGGCGCTATGCTTGCTTTTCTTAGTTACGACGAATTCCCAACCTTAGACATAATAATTAATAGATAATCTTCGAACATTTATGCTAATACTCAATTTCAAAAACTATCCAGAAGCAACAGGGAAAAGCTTGAAAAGTGTTCTTGGATCGATACAGTCAGCAATATCTCAAAATCCCAAGATTTCAGAATTAGTAGTGGTCTCTCCTGCAATTTATGATTTACATTTCACTCTGGAGAGCTCCAATGGATTTAATGTGTTCGCACCTCATGTAGATCATAGACACTCAGGAAGTACAACTGGATGGTCTCCTGCAGAAAATTTGTTAAATTTGGGAGTAGAAGGAAGTATTCTAAATCACAGTGAACACAGATTTTCAGATTTGGATGAGCTATTAAATGTGGTAAGTGAAGTCCAATCAAAGGATATGAAGCTAGTAATATGCTGTGAAAGTTTGGAAGAAGCAGAGAAGCTCTTGAAGCTAAATCCATATGCAATCGCTTTTGAAGATAAAGAACTGATTGGAACAGGAAACTCTATCACAACTGGTCGCCCAGAAGACGTGAAAAGCTTCATCTCTCTTGTAAAAGGCAAAACAAAAGCGATTATAGGAGCTGGAATTTCGACAGCAGATGATGTGAGAGAGGGTCTAAGTTTTGGAGCAGACGGCTTTATCCTGGCTTCTGCATTTGTGAAATCTGAAGATAAAACCCAAAAACTTCTCGAACTTGCAGAACCTTTTTTAAATCAAAATTAATTTTTATTTGTTATTTTGCCATCATGAAAGTACTTCCGTCAGGTAGAGTTATGATTGTCGGTACTGGAATGGTGGGATCCTCAACTGCATATGCACTACTCAACCAACAGATAGCTAGAGAGATTATGTTATTTGACATAGAGAAAGAGCTTAACAGATCTCAAAAGTTGGATTTGCAAGATGCATCAGCATTCACTGTTACCACCAAAATCAGGCTGGCAGATTATAGTGATCTTGAAGATGGAGATATCATGGTTGTGACTTCGGGTTCTCCTCAGAAAGATGGAATGACCAGACTAGATTTACTAAACGCTAACGCAGAGATTATTAAAGAAATTGCAAAGATAATTCGGGAAAGTGGTAAAACAGTTTTTGTAATTATGATTACAAATCCTGTTGATATTTTGACTTATATAATGCAGTTAGAGTCGGGTCTACCAGAAAGAATGGTTATGGGAACAGGGACTTATCTTGATACTGGAAGATTGCGTGTGATCTTGGCTGAGATGCTGAAAGTTAATTCAAAAGATATCTCTGCTTATATTTTTGGAGAACACGGAGATAGCTCGTTTCCGGTTCTGGGTGATGCTGAAGTTGCAGGAGTGAATTTAAGTAATTTTATAGAGATTAATGATGCAGTTTACGAACAGTTAACCACTCAAGTTCGAGAAAGAGCGTACGAAATTATCAAAGGGAAAAAATCAACTCACTTTGGAATTGGCGCAACTGTTGCCTCGATGTGTCGAATGATAATTCGCGATGAAAATCATATTATCCCAATGACTGCTTTGCTAACTGGGCAATACAGCTATTCTGATGTTTGCACTGGAGTGTTGGCAAGACTTGGTTCCACAGGATATGAAGTAGCTCCAGAAATCGAGCTTACGGAGAAGGAGAAGCAGTTATTTAACAATTCCGTAGAAATTCTGAAATCTAAATATTTAGAATATTCAAAATGAGATACAAAACAGTAGTTATAGGATCAGGTCCAGCGGGTTATACTTCAGCTATCAGGATTGCTCAACTCGGAGGAAAAGTAGCATTGGTAGAAAGAGATCTGATCGGAGGAATATGCACTAACTGGGGATGTACCCCAAGTAAAGCAATGATAACTTCTGCAAAATACGCGAGATATGTCCGTGAATCTTCGAAATACGGAATTTATAATGACAATGTAAGAGTAGACTTTCAAAAAGTTGCAGAAAAACGAGATGAAGTTATGGAAAAATCTAGACACGAAATTCGTAGACTCCTAGATCACTGGGGAATAGATATTATTCAAGGAAACGGTGAAGTGATTGACCCGAATCATGTAAAAGTTACCCCATACCAAAATCCGAACGCTTTGTTGACGAACGCAAGGGGAGAGAGCCCATACACTAATGAATACAAGACCATCGAAGGGGAGATGACTTTAGAAACAGACTCAATCATCTTAGCGACAGGTTCAGAACCTTCTATCCCGGGAGGTCTTGTTAAAGATGATCCTTCAATAATAAGCAGTAATAAACTCATATGGATAAAAGAATTGCCTCAAGAATTAACAATAGTAGGGGGCGGGATAATCGGACTTGAGTTCTCGGCTATGTTTAATCAACTCGGTACAAAAGTAAGGATTGTAGAGCTTCTAGATCGATGTCTTGCAAACATGGATAATGAAATATCTTCTGAGATAATGCGTGAACTTCAAAACGACGGTATAGAAATTCTTACGGGACATAAAGTTATAGACATAACACAAGGCAAGATGAGAGTCGAAATTGTGGCAACGGGTGAAATCAAAGAGATTGACTCACCAGTAAATCTTATCGCAATCGGACGCAAAGCAGTAATCAACAGCCCACAACTCACAAATCTAGGGATTGAATTTACAGAGAAAGGAGTAGCAGTAAACAATCGACTAGAAACAAACATCCCCGGAATATATGCGATAGGTGACGCTACAGGTCAGAGTATTTTGGCTCATGTTGCGATACAACAAGGTATCGTCTGTGCAGAAAATATTATGGGAATTTCGAGAGAGATTACTTATGATATTGTTCCTGCTATCGTCTACACAATGCCAGAAGTTGCTTCTGTCGGAACTGTTCCAGAAGACATGCAAGGGGTCAAAATCGTCAAATTTCCATTCAGCGCAAATTTGAGAGCTTCAATTGAGGGTCATAATACAGGATTTGTAAAGCTATGGATTAAAGAAGAATCAAACATACTGTTGGCAGTTCAAATTATAGGTGATTACTCAGCAGAGGTAATACAGGGTTACGCAAACATCATGTCGGTAGGAGTAGATCTCGACGCTGTCTCGAAAACAATCCATGCTCATCCTACTTACAACGAGATTATCAGAAACTCACTAGAGTATGCGATGGGGAGAGCAATTGAGTATACTTAGTCTCTTTTCTACATAACGCAAGTATAGAAAATTGTTAGTACTTGTCCTTTTTCTGCGTATCATATAAAATCCATTTGTAGGAGAATTTTTTCTTGTTATTTTTCTCTGGCTTCAGGAACAAAGTACCCTGATTAGTTAATTTTTTTATTAGTACAAAAATGGCTGCTAAGTTTGATTATTCAGTCGTCAAAGATTTGCAAAATTACCGAAACATTGGAATTATTGCCCACGTTGACGCAGGTAAAACCACAACAACAGAACGTATTCTTTTCTATACCGGAAAGAAACATAGTATAGGGGAGACACACGATGGTTCTGCAGACATGGACTTTATGGAACAAGAAAAAGAACGTGGTATCACGATTCAATCTGCAGCTACCACATGTCTTTGGACACTTAATGATGTAACTCACAGAATTAACATTATTGATACTCCTGGTCACGTTGATTTCACTGCTGAAGTAGAACGTTCGCTTCGTGTACTTGACGGAGCTGTTGTGATTTTTGACGGTAAGATGGGAGTAGAACCTCAGTCTGGTAAAGTTTGGGGACAAGCTGATAAATACAGCGTACCTAGACTTTGCTTTGTTAATAAACTAAACCTGATTGGGGCTGATTTTGAGATGAGTCTAAAATCAATCCAAGATGAACTAAGTGATGACGCAGTTGCAATTCAGTACCCAATTGGAAGAGAACATGATTTGAAAGGTTATGTTGACCTAGTTACGATGAAAGCTTACATATATGAAGATGCGGAAAAACAGAGCTTTGTAGAAACTGAAATTCCATCTGATATAAAAGCAAGGGTTGAAGAGTTGCATGAAGTTTTGATTGAGAAAGTAGCAGAAGCAGACGATACTCTCATGGAAAAATATCTCGAAGATGGAGTACTTGAAGTTGATGAGATCTACACTGCGCTCAGAATGCACACTCTGGCTAGAAAAATCTTCCCTGTTCTTGGTGGTGATTCTAGGATGGCTGATACAAAGGTCCTGCTAGATGCAATTTGTAGATATCTTCCTTCACCTTATCAAAAAATCTATACATATCATAATGTAGAAAGTGGAGAAGTCACAGAAGAATTAGGGAAAGTTGTAGCGGAAGACATAGATAAAAAAGAACCCATAACGCTAGAAATTAAAGACGATGAAACATTTGTTGGGTTAGTATTTAAGATTGCTGTTGATCCTCATATTGGACAATTAGTATTTTTGAGGATTTACTCTGGAACTCTAACTGCAGGATCGACTGTATACAACAGTAAACGTGGGAAGAAAGAAAGAGTTGGTCGAGTCCTTCTTATGCATGCAAATGACAGAGAAGATATCGCAAAAGCAAGAGCAGGAGATATTGTTGGGATTGTTGGGATCAAGGATTCATTTACTGGAGATACGTTATGTGAA
>CAZZFI010000045.1:0-6220 GCA_964653475.1 uncultured Candidatus Saccharibacteria bacterium
GAAAAGCTATGCAAAAAGAACGAATTGAAAGAATATTTAATGATTGTAAAACTCTCAGGATAAAACACCTGAGCCTTTGGGGATTTTCTACTGAAAACTGGAATCGAGATCAAAGAGAAATCGAGGAAATATTCAAAATTATGCGGAATGCTCTGAAAGAGTGGAGAGTATTGTTTGAGAAAGATAATATCAGATTTCGACATGTTGGGAGAAGAGACCGCATACCTCAAGACCTTGTTGAACAGATGGATGAATTTACCGAAGAAACCAAAAACAACACTGCTTTCAGCTTCAATCTCTGTCTTGATTACAACGGCAGAGATGATATCGTACGAGCAATAAATAAAATTATCTCAAAGCAAGTTAAGAGAATTGACGAAAAAACTTTCCAGGATTATCTCGACACTCACGACATACCAAACCCAGACCTTATAATAAGAACTTCTGGCGAATACCGAACAAGCGGAATTATGGCCTATGAATCAGCCTACTCAGAGCTTTATTTCACAAATGTTTTTTTTCCTGATTTCGACTCTACTCATTTCAAACGAGCAATTCTTGACTATGCAGCAAGAAACCGCAATTTCGGAGGCACTAACAAAAAGATTCACAAGGGAATTGAGGATTTAACAGATCCAGATCTTACCGAAGATCCTTCTCTGGTTCTAAAACATTAAACTCTTTTTCACAAACTGTTCTGAAAACTTCCTCTAGAGCTTTTATCTCTCTTTCAGAAAATTTCATGAGAACGAAGTCAAGACCTTTAATCTGCTTTTCGCTACGGTTTTCGATACCAAGTCTTAATCTGTAAAAATCCGTTCCTGCTAATTTACTCTCTATCGAAATAATTCCATTGTGTCCTTGAGGAGATTTCTTTTGTTGAAGTTTGTAGTTCCCAAGTATTATATCGAGATCATCATGAGCTACCAAGATTTCTTCGAGAGGGTGGGGATGAAACTTGAGATAGCTATAAACAGAATCGCCAGACAAGTTCATCATCTTTTTGGGTTTTAAAATTCGTAAATTTAGGAGCCTAAAATTATAGAGTTTGTATTTATCTTTTTCTTCCACATCATAGTCGAATCCTAAGTTTTTCAGGTATACATGAATTAGATAGTCAACAAAAAGAAAACCAGCGTTATGTCTAGTTCGCGAGTATTTTTCACCCATGTTTCCCAGACCAATTATAAGTTGAATTGGTCGATTAATATTTTTAAGGGTGAAACTACTATTGATATACAAAATTAATCCTTTATAAAAGAATATTATCTATTATGTCTATGGGAAATTCAATCAGGACTTTGAAGTCTTGGTTTCTGAAACTACATCAACGTATTTTTGTCCTCGGTGTAAACCAGACATATCTCTGAAGTTTACAACTCCGTCTGTAGTTGCAAAAATTGTGAAATCTCTACCCATTTTCGTGTTTACACCAGGGTGAAAAACACTTCCTTTTTGTCTAACAATAATGTTACCAGAGATAACACTTTGTCCAGCGGATTTCTTAACTCCAAGTCTTTTTCCTGCTACATTGACTGTTCTGTTAGCAGCTCCTTGTGCTTTTGTATGTGCCATTAGTTAATTTTAACAATTTTAATTTTAGTCAAATCTTGTCTGTTTCCGACTTTTCTTCTTTGTCTGGATTTTGCTTTGTATGTTGAAGATTGTACTTTTTCACCACGATAGTGTTCTACAACCTCACTATCGACGCTAGATTTCTCGATATAAGGTTTACCAATTTCGACTTTTTTATCAACTGCAGTAAGCAATACTTTGTCTATTTTGTACTTTTCACCTTCTTTGTTTTCCAGTCTAGGCACAGAAATCACGTCACCTTCAGCAACTTTGTACTGTGTATTTTTGACTTGTATAATTGCAAATTTAGTCATGAAATTTGAAATCTTTAACTTAATCGGTTTGTTTACCTCTTAAGGATGTTATCATCAAACTATCGGCCATGTCAACGGGGCGACGGGAAGCATAAATCGACTGGACCACTCCTAAAATTATCAATGTCATCAAAACAGAACTACCTCCGTAACTAACAAGAGGTAGAGGTATTCCTGTAACTGGGAGTTTCCCAATATTCATGCCAACGTTGATAAAGATGTGAATCAGAAGCAAACTCGCTGCCCCAAAACAAAAATTTCTACCAAATGTAGATTTTGTTTCTTTAGCAACTTTCAAAATCCTTTGAATGAGGAAGACATAAATCCCAAGAAGCAAGACTGAGCCAACAAATCCGAATTGTTCACTCATAGACGCGAAAGCAAAGTCGGTATAAGCTTGTGTAAGAATATGTAAACTGCTTTGGGTTCCTTGTAAATATCCTCGACCAAGCAATTGGCCAGATCCTATTGCGATTTTGGATTGGATAATCTGAAACCCACTCCCAAGGGGATCCGTCTCGGGACCTGACACAAAGGTGAGAATACGAGCTCTTTGGTAATCCCCAAGAAGTTCATTCCAAGAAAATATTACCGCAGAAATAGAAAAGATAGATAACAAAAATATCAAAATCAATTGCCAGATTTTGACCTTCATCACATATAGAAGTGCAATTATCAATAGTGATATCACCCCAATATTCAAGAAATTTGCATACCTTCTACTTATCGAAAATATCTCACTAACGGCGTCGAACTTGATGAACTGTATCAAGATTGAAGAAAAAAGAAAAAAAAGTATAACTACTTTGACAACAGGAGTTTGATGTTTTAATGCAAAAAAAGTAGTCAAGACTGTTAACAAAGCCATTATTATAGAGTTTCCAAGTGCAGGCTGAACAAAAGTGAGTAGGATTAAGGGAGCAACATAAAGGCCAACATAAAATGAAGACCGAATTTCTTGGTTTTGTTTTAGTTCTTTTATTTTGTTAACCACCTTTTGTAGATTAGAACCCTCCTGCTTCTTAAACCTCTCGTGCAGGATTTCTTTCGGCTTTTTGATACTTGTATCATCATCAAAAATTATCGCCACAAACAACAAAATCAAGATCTTTGCGTATTCTGATGGTTGAAAAGAAAAAAATCCGAAATCGATCCATCTATTTGTCCCGGCAATCGTTGAACCAAAAAGGTTTACATATAAGAGAGTTACAATTATGAATGCATACAAAATCATATGAATAGAGACTACCTTAAACCATTCGATGTCGAGTGTAATAATAAAGAAATACAAAATCATTCCAATCAGAATCAGAATTAATTGTTTTACAATGAGATTACTTTCAGATGTGTTGAACGTTGCACCGTAAATAACAAGCGTCCCAATAGTGATAAGAACTGAGATAATCAAAGTTGTTACAAAGTCGTGTTTTAATATCCTGTTTACATCCATAATTCATATTATCAGAGAGCTTGTCACACTCTCAACAAACAGATCTCTTTAGTATTATAAAGACGGGTAAGAGATTTTATCGATATTGTCTTTGACATAAAAAGGCCATGTATATTATTATTTAGTGAACTATTCCCACATTATCACAGTTTTAAAACAAGTGTTAACTTTACACTTCTAAAGTTGTACGCCTTGGTAACCAATGACCTACAAAACGAGCTTCAAAATATCTCAATTCCGAAAAAAGAGAACTAAACGGTTCTCAAAAAAAATACGCAAAAGAACTCGTCTAGACACCTTCCAAAGAATAGGCATACTTGGTTTTGTAGTTATACTGTCAACTTTGATATTCACAACGATTACTATTCTTGTATATCTTCAAAGTATTTCTCAAGATTTGCCAAGTCCAGACAAACCATTCGGGCAAAAAGATACTGCAACAGAAATATATGATAGAAATGGCACATTGCTTTACCGGGTTTTTGACGATGAAGACCGAGACCCTGTAGATCTAGAAGAAGTTCCTCCTTTGCTTGTCTGGACATACCTTGCTGCAGAAGATATTCGATATTACCAACATGAAGGAATTGATTTTGAGGCAATAGTTAGATGTGGCATTAGATATATTCAAGAGAAAGAAATATCCTGTGGCGGAAGTACAATAACTCAGCAACTCATTCGAAAAACTACACTTACAGATGAAGTAAGTCTGACCCGAAAAGTCAGAGAGATGCTTTTATCAATGAAAATCGAACAGATTCGAACTAAAGAAGAGATTTTGGAAATGTATTTAACTGTCGTGCCCAGCGGAAGTAATATCTACGGAGTAACACGTGCTTCAAAATTTTATTTTGGAAAAACACCGTCCGAACTATCCCTCGCGGAGATGGCAGTACTAGCATCAATCCCACAAAATCCATCTGTATTATCTCCTACAAAATCTACAAGTCCATCAGTTTCAGCAGAAATGTTAGAAAATAGAAAACTATATGTACTGGATCAGTTAAAAATAAATAAAAATTACATCAACTCAAGACTCGGAGAGGATTTCGAAAACATACTAACTGATGAAATGATCGAAGAAGCGAGATCAGAAGAATTAAGCTACCAAGACCCTGCGTTTCGTATCAACGCTCCGCATTTTGTTTTCTACACTCTAGATCAACTCCAAAAAAAGCCATATAACGATGGAGCAGTTTTCACTCTAGAAAGTATCGAAACTGAAGGACTTCGGATTCACACAACATTAGATTATGAATTACAAAAAATAGCAGAAGCACAAGTACAGAATGCAGTAGATACTTATGGGAGACAGTATGGAGCAGACAATGGATCAATGGTTGTTCTCAGTCCAAAAACAGGTGAAGTTCTGGCGATGGTGGGATCTTACGATTATTTCGGAAAAGAATCCCCGGAAGGTTGTACTGTGGGAGTAAACTGCAGATTTGAACCAAAAGTGAACGTCCTTGACACCCTTCAAGCTTATGGGTCAACTATGAAGCCTATGATATATTACCACTCATTTATGAATGGAGAGATAACACCAGAAAGCCTACTTGACGATTCACTAGTCAGAATTGGAAATTACACTCCTAAAAATTATGACAATAAGTTCGTTGGAGTTAAATCTGCAAGGTATATGCTTGTCCAATCAAGAAACATTCCAGCTATCTTGCTTCTTGAAAGGATAGGGATAACTAACTTTTTAAATTCTTTAAATCAATGGGGTTACACTACTATGAACAATCCTGCAGGGTATGGACTATCTCTGGCTGTAGGTGGAGGAGAAGTAAAACTTATAGAACATGCTCAGGCGTATAGCGTATTTGCAAATAATGCAATTTTGACTAAATCTGAAGTTATCGATCGAATAACTGATAGGGATGGAAAAGTACTTTATAAGAGGAAAATTGATTCGCAACAAGTAGCAGATCCGAGGGGGGTTTACCTAGTTAATGACATTTTAAACGGAACCCAAAACGGTCCAGGATTCTCTGTTGATGGAAGGGACATGGCGGGAAAAACTGGCACTTCAGAGTCTCAAAAAGAAACTCTTTACATTGCTTATTCACCCGAGGTTGTTGTCGCAGGTATGCTTCTAAATAATGATAATACTCCTATGCAATATGGGGCGACAGGGCTTACATCAGTTCGACCTTGGGTAGGAGAATTTCTTTCTTTGACACGAGATCGATTTGCTCCAACTCCTTTTGATTTTCCAAGCGGTATTGAGCTTAGATCAAATGGAGATTTATTTATCACTGGTATTAGTAAAGACCGGAATATTTTCTTCCGACCTGACCAATTTAACCGTAGAAGAAGGTCATTTTAGTCTCCATATCTATATTTTGTTATAATTTGGGATGAAAGTTGAGAACACCTATAAAACAAATGTTATTACAAGAGACGAATACGGACGTCCTTCAGGAATTGTTGCTATAAACAAACCCGCAGATGTAACTTCTCACGACCTCGTCAATAAACTCAGAAAACACCTCGGGACGAAGAAAGTAGGACATGCTGGTGCGCTTGATGTGTTCGCAGAAGGTGTAATGATCTACCTCGTTGGAAAAGCAACAAAACTTTCAGACAAGCTTATGCACTTAGACAAAGAATACGAAACTACCATCATTCTCGGAATTGCTACAGATACTCAAGATACAGAAGGTGAAATCACAGAGATAAAAACTGGCTACAAAATCTCGGATTTTAGTGATATCAATGCAAAGCTTAAAGAATTTCAAGGAAAACAAAAGCAGTATGTCTCGATATACAGCTCAGTAAAAGTTAATGGAAGAAAACTCCGAATTTTGATGCGCGATCCACTATACGAGAAACAAATTAAATTTAATGAACAAAATCAAAAACAGATTATCCTCAC
>CAZZFI010000046.1:0-6056 GCA_964653475.1 uncultured Candidatus Saccharibacteria bacterium
TTTTCTCGGTCATATTTAAATCATATTAACTCTAACTACAACAACTTACGAATCTCTTCTTTGTAAATCTCAACAGCATCCTGATTGAACGGGTTGACTCCCATCAGCTTGCTGAGAAACACAACTGTAAGCATGTTCGTCTGGAGAAGTGCGCCTACTGTAGATTCTGTCAGGTCCTGCAGTGTAAACTCAGCAAAAGGACGCTGTTGCTTTTCGTAAGCTTTTTTGACAGAAGTTTCTATGATTCCAAGTAATTCAGGATATGTTTTGTTGCTGATTTTCTCGAGAGCGGTACCGGACAAAATCTGATAGCGGTCTGTGCTAGTGTTAGACCTGAACTTCTCGATTGTCAGAAAGGTGGTAAATATATTTTTCTCACCGTCAAGATACAACTGGGTCATAGAGTGCAGGTCAGTTGTCCCCACTGAAAACATTGGCACAACTCCTTTCCCGTCTTTTCCCAGACTCTCCCCAAATAGCTGCCTTTGCCATCGTCCAAAAGTCTCGAGTTTTTGAGAAAATATAAATGTGTTATGAATGGGTTTCCCGTGTTCTAAATTGTGAAAGATATCGAGTGCATTTTGTGCTGCGGGGTTTTTTGACAAATCCGTACTCATCAAAGACTCTGTAACTTCCTGTGCTCCAGAGAGTAGTTTGCTAACATCAACACCAGCGAGCTGTAGGGCAAAAAGACTTCCAATACCAAAAACAGAATACCTATCAACAAGTAATTCGTTTGTATGCAAAATGTTTAGATTTTCTCTTTTGGCGATCACTTCCAACGGTGAGCCTTCTACTGTGGTGACAAAAGATCTCTTCTGCCAGTCGTTTTCCAGATCTTTAAACAAAGCGAGGGTTGTTGCGAAGTTCGACATTGTTTCAGAAGTCAGGCCGGATTTCGAAGCTGTTATAAAAACTGCTTTCTTGCCTTCTTGGTACTCACTTTGTATCTCTGAAAACACCCTGTCGTTGTAATCGGGATCAATATTTTCCAGGAAATAAATCTTTTTGCTTGGAGAAAGGGCATTGTACACAGTCATAACACCCAGATTTACACCGCCGATTCCGACAAATATTATAAAGTCGAACCCGAGATCTAGCGCTTTGTTTGAGTATTCTTGGAGTTTTTTCAGGTCGTTTTTGTGATCGGGGAGATACATAAAGTCTTCTTCCTGGTCAAAACTCTGGGATTTAGAGCAACTGATTAAAAATTCAATCTGTTCTTTGATTTTTGAAGATTCATTCGGATATTGTTTCTCGATATCGGTCAAACAAGGAACATATTTAAACAGCATCGTTAAAATTAATAATTTAATTAATCTGCTTTGAGAAGAGAATTCCAGTCTTTAGCAAACTTCTCGATACCTTGTGTTGTAAGGGTATGGCTTACATCAAACTCTCTAAAGGGCAGCGAAAGATCAAGGTCTTCGTAGGCAATGGGCTCTAAACTGTTTCCGAGGTACTCCGATACATTTGCAAATTCCGTTGCAGAAAGATCTTTTCCAGGAATCTGCTGACCTTGCTTTGCCCACTGTTCTAAAACTTCAAATGGAGCAGTGATAATGTCTACCTCTAAATACAATGCGTACAGAAAGTGTTTGAGACTTCGAACACTGGCAGCCAGAAGCTCTACATGGTGATCACTCTTTGAGTACATGTCTCGAATATTTTTGATAAGATCCATCCCTTGTAAGCCAATATCATCAAGTCTTCCGATAAAAGGGGAAACAAACACCGACCCTTGCGGAGCTCCTTTTGTAGCTGAGTACACAGCTGCAGCTTGCTTTTGGCTAAAGCAGAGTGTCATATTTATCAGGAAGTCTTCGTTTATTAGAACTGATGCTGCTTCTAAACCTTGTCTGTTTGTAGGTAGTTTGATATACGGACTCTCAATCCACTGGTTTAATTCTCGAGCTTGCGAAATCATTTCCTGTGCGGTTGTCTCGAGATCTGCGTAAACCTCGATCGAAATATCTCCATGAGGGATTATATTATCAACTTCGATAATCAATTTTTTATACTCGCTGAGAAGTTCTTCGTTTGTTAATTTTACACCACTTGCTAACTTTTCTTGGAGAGCTGGCACTTTCACAACAAGTGATGGGTTTGTGGTCTGTCCATCGAGAAATCCGAGCATATCAATAGCCTTTCTTGTCTGATCGGGGTCTCCGCTATCGAGGAAGATTTTAGTAGAAGTGGGGTTTGTCATGTGAGGTAGTATAACTAGTAAAGTTTAGCATATTTATCTGACAAATATTTTTTCCATGCTTTAGTAGAGAATTTTTCCCCGGTTATTTTCTCAGCCATTTGATCAAGTGTGTATGTAGATCCATATTTATGCATATTTTCAAACAACCATTTTTCAATCTTAGCGATTTCTTCACTTGTCGAAGACAATTTGTTTAAGTCTCCCAGTTTCGAAGAAATAGTATCAGCAATCTGTGCAGAGAAAACTGTGCCTTGAGAGTAAGTTGGGAAATATCCGATTGCTCCCATACTCCAGTGTATGTCTTGAAGACAGCCTTCCGTATCCGTTTTTGGACGAATGCCTAGTGTTTCTTGGTACATCGAGTTCCACTTTTCAGGTATCTCGCTTACAGTTAAATCTCCTCCAGTCAGTAATTTTTCAATTTCGTATCTGACATAAATATGGAAGTGGTAAGTCACTTCATCTGCTTCTACTCTGATTAGTGAAGGTCTGACTTGATTAAAATATCTGTAAAAATCTTGTGTGTCATATTTTTGAAACTCCTTTCCGAGCTCATGAAATGACTTCAAATTACCCTTAAGGAACCCCATACTTCTTCCAATATGATTTTCGAAAAGACGAGATTGAGACTCGTGTAACGCAAGGCTGTAGTTCTCGTAGAGTGGGGTAGGGTTCAGCTCTTCACTATGCTGAAGGAAATAGATTGCATGTCCAAACTCATGAACAGTTGAAGTAATTGTTCGTACAATGTCTTTTTGGTCATACCTTGTTGTTATCCTACTGTCTTGAGTGGACAAACCTTCGCTAAAAGGATGCGTAGACGTATCGAGTCTTAATCGTTTTGGATCGTAGTTCAGATACTTTAATATCTCATAATTAAGTTTTTCACCGTCGTTCTGTTCGTACTTTAGGTTTGTTATAGGGCTTTCAAAAGGATAGTTCTTGCTCGAAATGATTTTTTTCAATACTTCTTTTGCAGTTGGGACAACTTCTTTAAAATACGTATCCAATTTTCGTGTACTACTTCCTTCTTCAAAAATATCGAGCAGTGCATTGTAAGGATGTTCTTCAAATCCGAGATAATCTGCTTTCCTTCTCGAGAAAGCAACGATTTTTTCTAGATAACTTGCGAAGCTTTTGTAATCGTTATCTCGTCTTGAATCTCTCCATACAACTTGTGACTTTGAAATCAGTTGTTCGAAATCTTCCAGAAATTTTTCAGGGAGTTTTTGATAAAAACCAACATCTCTTTTTAAAACACGTAATATGGCAGATTCGTATGAGTTCAACTCCTCAGACTCAGCTTTTTTGATTAGCTCAATGAAGTCTTTATCAGTCATGAACTTTTTGATGAGTGTCTGGATTTTTGCAAGTGCGAGACCTCGGTGCTCGGCGCCATTAACAGGCATGTAGACTTCTCCGTCCCAAGATGCGAGTTTGGATAGATGTGAAAGCGCCCAGACTTCTTTATATTTTTCGAGGATTTTTAAAATAGTAGGATTACTGAAGAATTTTTCCATAGAGTTAGTTTAATAAAAGTCATTTTAACTTATGAAATCAAATATTCAAATTTTAGATATTTACACACATAATTATCCCTACTGATAAGGGCTCCTGTTTTTATTTCAGATTAATATTTCCCCCTCTTAATCAAGGTTGCTATAATCTATAGAATATTATTTTGAATTATGGCAAAACTATTTACTGATGGAGGCGCTAGAGGGAATCCGGGACCTGCCGGATGTGCTTGTTTTCTTTTTGGTGATGATGGAGAACTACTCAGCTTCACTGGAGAATATAACGAACACGCTACAAACAATTTTGCCGAATATAACGCACTACTAATTGGATTAAAGCTGTCACTTAAAGAAAGCATAAAAAAACTTGATTGTTTCTTAGATAGCGAACTTGTTGTAAAACAACTAAATGGTGAATACAAAGTTAAAGACGAAAATATAAAAGTATTTTTCACAAAAATTCAGACTTTGATAAAAGATTTCGAAAAAGTTACATTCAATCATGTACCTCGAGAGCAAAATAAACATGCTGACCGACTTGTAAATTTGATATTAGATATAAAATCCGTATGAACCGTATAGAGATAGGCAGCTATTCTTCTAAAGATGGCTGGAAAAAAACTGCACCGGTGAAATCAATGCACACTCCTGCTCAGGATGAAAGCCCCGTAAAAAGGAAACGGATTCGTAAACCTAAGAAACGAAGAAGAGCTAAGAAACTTTTCTCGGTTTTTGTTTTAATTTTGATACTTGGATTTTGTGGATTCCTCTTTTACAACTTCGGAAACCGTGTACCTGGAGTTAATGTTCCTTTGATTCAACCTGCACAGTCATTATGTACAAATATCCTCGATCCAAAATGCTGGACTGATAACTTTAAACCCAAATTAAAACAGACTGAAGGATTTACAAATATGCTTGTTGTCGGACTTGACACTAGAGGTAATGATCAAGGTCTACTCAATACTGACACAATTATACTGCTTTCACTTGACCACAATACCGGAGAGACGATGATGATTTCCATTCCTCGAGATTTTTATTCACAAAAATATGTAACCCGGATTAATGCAATTTACGCTTTTACAAAAGATAGAGATCCTAACGATCCTTTTAAATACTTAAAAGACGAAGTTACTACTATAACTGGTCAAGAAATACATTATTTCACTACAGTAAAATTTGATACATTCAAAGATGTAGTAGACGAGTTTAACGGAATTGAGGTTTGTCCAGAAGAAGCATTTACAGCACAATACCCGAACGAAAATAGCAGAGGAGGCTCACAGTGGGTTTACCATAGTTTCGATGCAGGTTGCCAAACAGTTACAGGTGAAAAAGCACTTGTGTATGCAAGGTTTAGATATGTTTCGAAAGGCCCAAGTAGTCTAGCAAGTGATTTTTCGAGAGCAAGAAGACAACAAGAAGTAATTGAGGCAATCAAAGATAAAGCGCTTTCACAAGACATTTCCATTTCTGAAAGAGCGTCACGATACTGGGGACTTGTTCAGGGTTTTAGAGGAAATATAAATACAAACCTCGGTTTTGAAGACGTTCTTGCAGGTCTTGGACTTATGGATTCTGCCTCAAAAGAACCTATAAATGTTGTGCTTGATCCAGCTTTTGGAGGGTTTAATAGACTCGTAGTTACGGATACGTCTACTGGAGCATATTACATAAAAGCAAAAGACACTTCATATATGTCTATCCAAAAGGAACTCGAGAAAATCAGAGAGAATTCTGAACAATACAAAGAACTTCCACGAATATTAGTCAGCAACCAGGGGAAAACCTACTTAAACTCAGCTCATCCAGTCAAAATCCTAGAAAACAAAATAGTCTTCAAGGATTTATTTATTTATAGAAATGAGTTTGGAAAAGCCGACTTCACAGGATTCAAGTTAGTAGATTTCACTGAAGGAGAAAAACCTGGAACAAAAAATCAAATTATGCAAGAACTTGGAATCACAGAAGTTTCAAATCCTATTGATCTAAACCTTAAGCAATCTCAAGCGAAAGAAGACTTTTTAATAATAATTGGTCTACCAGAACCCACTCCAAGTGTGAACCCTTAAAAATATCAATATGAATCTCAAGCCTGTTTTCTTCGCAAAAGAGACTTTTACATACGTAAAATCGAACAGATGGAGCTGGAAATATTTAACTATTCCAGCTGTAATTAACTTCCTGTTATTCGTATTTATTTGGATCGGACTTTATAACTTCTTGAGTGCGATGTTTTTGGGCATGTCGTTTTTCAGTGCACTACCTGCTTTTTTAGGAGGATTGGTAAGTATTTTTATTTTTTTTGCCACATTATTAACAAGTCT
>CAZZFI010000047.1:0-5997 GCA_964653475.1 uncultured Candidatus Saccharibacteria bacterium
CTTGCAAATTTGATAGCGTCACCGTTTAACGGACTACTTTCGGAAAAGATGTTGCTTAAGGCAGGGTTATCGCCAGAAAGGCAAGAGAATACAGTATTAAATATATTTTTTGAGATATGGCGGAGCCTAAAATTTGAATTTCTGAAGTTACTACTAGCTCTAATACTTCTTGTGATTGGTCTTTTGCTTGGGGTCGTCCCATTTGTTGGAATATTTCTTGCCGGAATTGTAAATATTGGAGGTAATACGTATCTAGCACTCGTAGACTTTTTTGACCCCGCACTTTCAAATATGAAAATGCCTGTAAGTAAAAGATTTGGCTATGTGAGAAGCCATCTCAAAGATAATTTTGGTTTATTTTTTACAACAATGGCTGTTACGTATATCCCTCTTGTGAACATTGTATACATACCTTTTGCTGTTGTCTCGTCCACACTTTCAGTAATTGAGGATTACAAGAAAGCCAAATAATAAATATTGGAAATGTTCTCTTTTTCGTGTTATTTTATATTGAATTCATAGATCGAATATGGAAAAAGAAGTTGACATCGCGCCTCTAGTGGAAGCGATATCAAAACTAACAACTGAAGACGAAATTAAAGCTTTCCTTGCTGATATCTTGACTAAATCTGAGCAAGAAACACTACTTATGAGACTAAAGGTCGCTAAAATGCTTAATGGCGGAGTCGCGTATAAAGAGATTGAGAAATCAACCGGCGCAAGTTCGGCTACTATCGCAAAAATCAGCGAATTTTTGAAATACGGTTATGACGGTTACCGTATTGTACTTGAGAGAATAGACCGTCAATAATAATTATTAATTCAAGACAATGGATACTTATAACGGTCCATCAACACAGCAAGCACAACCGGCAACTCCCGAATTCAAATTCAAAAAAGGAAGAACGATCATGGTGGTTGCGGTCACTGTAGTCATAAGTCTCGTTTTGTTTGGAATCGGCTATTATTTCCTTGTCTATCAAAAAGACCTCTCAAATACTTCTGATGTTGATGCATCTGTTTTTGTTCCTGAAGAAGATGAGATCGAATACAAAAATGATAAATACGGATTTAAAATAGTGGTTAAAAGAGAATGGAACGTAAACGAATTCGGAACTAAGGTTGAATTTAAAACATTGAAAAACAGCCAGATAACCTTTGAAGCGTTTAATGATACAGAGTTTGCTTCAATAACAGAAATCAACGAAAGATTCTGCGATTCATTTGAAACAGGTTTTCGGGAAGGGATAACGGAACCAGATATTGCAGAAAGATTTAACTTTGAACTGCATGAGCAAAATGGCCTAAAAGGTTGCGAAGCAGAAGGAGAGATATTAGGTTTTAAACAAAAATATAACGTTTACTATAATCCCTACAACAGCAACGTTTACACAGTGTTTTACACATCTTCCGATCCTGCAACAGAAGAGGAGCTTGCTGAAGCTTTGTCTAGCTTTACACTAATTAGCAAATAATCGCACCGCCGACACAAATATTCCCATCATAGAAGACTATACTTTGTCCTGAAGTAGGTGCTCGTTGAGGTTCTTCGAAAACAAACCTGTTGTTTTTGATATCTAGTTCACCTTTTTGAGGAATATGTCTATACCTCAAGGAGGCTTCTAGTTTTGTTTTGTGGTAAGGACAACTAGAAACAAAATGAATATCCTCAAATCGAACTTCTGATTTAAAAAGATGTAGATTATCTCTACCTTGAGCTACATACAAAATATTTTTCTCAATATCTTTATCAACAACATAATACGGTTCTTTTGTTCCTCCAATACCGATTCCCTCTCTTTGACCAACTGTGTAGAACATAATTCCCTCATGTTCTCCTACAACTTTGTTTAAATCAATATCAACTATTTCTCCCTTTTTCTTTTTGATTCTGCTTCGTAAGAATTTTTGCACATCGATTTTCCCAATAAAACATATTCCTTGGCTATCTTTCTTGTTGGCAATTGGTAGATCATATTTTTTAGCGATGTCTCTAACCTGTGATTTCTCAAGATGTCCAATTGGAAACAGTGATTTGTCTTTATTTTTGTCTTCTCCTTTTAATAGTAACGAACTATCTCCTTCTTTCGTAGTTCTTGCATAGTGTCCGGTTGCTATATAATCTGCCCCAAGTTCGCTTGCTTTATCAAGAAAAATTTTGAATTTTATTTCTTTGTTACACATAACATCGGGATTCGGAGTTCTCCCTTTTTGGTATTCTTCAAAAAAATAGTTTACTACTTTTTCACGGTATTCTTTTTCGAAATTCACAGATCGGAAAGGGATTCCTAGTTTTTCACAAACCGCCTCGGCGTCTTTCTGATCTTGTTCCCATGGACAATCAGAGTCTACTCCGAATTCATCTCCCGACCAATTCTTCATAAAGACTCCTTCTACGTCATATCCTTCTTCTGAAAGTAGGCAGGCAGAGACTGCACTATCTACTCCTCCTGAAAGCGCTACAATTACTTTGGTTTTGCTTATATTTCCCATAGTTAATTATACCATTGAAAGCTTTGGATATAGGGTTGAATTGAGGCGTTTATCAGTAAATCACAAAAGAACAGTTTCAGGATAAAAGTCGGACCAAACATACCAGTAACTCTTGGTAAATTCTGTTTCTGACCCTTCAACCTCTAAAAGTATTTCTCCTCTATCTAGACTTCCAGAAATCTGTTTTCCTTCTATCTCGAATTTTTCACCATTTTTGATTTTGTTTGTCTCGACAGCATAATATTTATCATTGTATTTAAAACCTAAAATTTCAGATTTATCTGGGATTTGGATGTTTTTGTTTTTTATTGGGGCAACTATGTTTTCAGTTAACGCGAATTCTTTGTAGCTAACATCACTATAGTTTGCTCTAAAACCAGTATCAAAATTCATAACATCCGTATCCGGAAAGATATCTTTAGCTTTTGAGTATGTAATTATTCTAAACTTCAGTGGAGTTAAAGTCATAGCCGTGTTTTCTCCTACAATCGCTTGTCCTGTAAACTGGCTCCATAGAGATTCTGTTTTATCATCATAAAAGACATCGCTGTTTTTGTAGAGTAGCCCTGTATTGCCAAAAGTAAGAATATCGTCTCCCGCTTTCCGATCATAAACTTTGACAGTATTACAGAGAACACAGTAAGAAACTACAAACGGCGTGTCTCCAATAGAGTCGTTAACTAATAGGTGCTGAGCTAAAAGTTTTATAGGATAAAGTTTTGTTGAAGAACCAACTTCCACAGCAACAAGTTCATCTCCATCAGACATGCATTTTGAGATCTCGTCTACTTTCTCGAACTTGGGTTTTGTTATTTGAGGGATACTGTTTTTTGTCTGCGCAGTCTGGACTAATTCGGTTCTGGTGTCAATTATGGAAATTTCCATAGCTGTTTCTAGGGGTTCTCTCGGTAATGGGGTAACTTCGTTAAGTTGGGTTTGCTCACAACCAAAGTCTTCCAGGTTTAACGCCGTTTCGAGGTTGTCTCGCTTGAGATTTCCGCTGATTAGTTGCATAATGATAATTCCAAAAGAGATAACCACGAGGATCAACCAAGTTTGATTAAAAAGTTTAGAAAAATTACGATAGTTTTGAAGTGGTGATTTCTGAGACATAAAATATTTTATCATTTTGTCTTTCAAATTTTATGGCAAAACTAACATTTCTGACATTCGGAAAGATCAAAACTCCTCAACTAAAAGAGCTTGCTGATTATTATACAATGTTGATCGGCAAATACACTAAGATAGAAATTCGTGAACTGAATGATGTCGGGGAAAGGCCAGTAGAACTCACCGATCTTAAAGGAACTTTCAAAGAACTTGGTTTAGGATATACAGTTGCTGTAACAGAGCAGGGGAAAGACTTTACAACTGAGGGATTTAAATTTTTTCTTAATAAAAGATTAAACTACGAACACAATATTACTTTTATTTTCGGAAATGCTTTTGGAATGGAACCGGTGTTTTTCCAAAGATGTGATTATGCACTTGCATTGTCTAAACTGACATTTACTCACGAAATGGCGATTGTGTTGCTACTTGAACAGTTGTTTCGGGTATTAAATCTAACCCACGGAGGAAGTTATCATAAATAATCCGTTCTGTCTTCTGCATAAATAAAATACTTAATTGTAAAATCATGTTGTTAACCAGAATAATTGGAATTAGTTACAGAAAAGTTCTCAAGCCATTTTTTTTTAGATTTGATCCGGAAGGGGTTCATGATCGTGTTCTATTTCTAGGTAGGGTTATTGGCTCGAGTAAAATATTATCAGCAATAACCAGAAAAATATTTTATTTTGAAGATGACCGACTCAATCAAAAAGTATTGGGTATTGATTTCCAAAATCCTGTGGGACTATCTGCGGGTTTCGATAAAGACGCACATCTTACGAACACTCTCCCTCATGTAGGATTTGGATGGACAGAAATTGGTTCTGTTACACTTGAGCCTTACGAAGGGAATCCGAAACCTAGGCTTTACAGACTTCCAAAGGACAAAGCGCTCGTTGTTTATTATGGTCTAAAAAATGACGGTGTTAAAGTTATTTCAAAACGTATTAAAGAAGAATTCAAAAAAAGAAATGATTTTGTGCTAGGTATTTCGGTAGCCAGGACTAACTCAAAGACAGCATCTTCTGTTGAAGCAGGAGTTAAAGACTACAAAGCTTGTTTAGAGTATCTTGCGGAAAATAAAATAGGGGATTATTACACGATTAACATATCTTGCCCAAATACTTTTTATGGAGAACCTTATACTACTCCAGATAGGCTCGAAAAATTATTAAAAGAGATTTCTAAGGTTAAAACCGACAAACCAGTGTTTCTGAAAATGCCAATAAATCTAAATTGGGAAGAATTCGATTCGCTACTCAAAATTATAATTAAGCATAATTTCAAGGGTGTGATAATTGGAAACTTAAATAAAGATCGTAACAGCAAATATATAACACAAGATTATCCTGAAGAACTAAAAGGTGGTGTAAGCGGAATTCCTACAAAAGAGTTGTCGAACAATTTGATCAGAAAAACTTATCAAAAGTACAAAGACAAGCTTATTATAGTCGGGGTCGGAGGTATTGATAGTGCAGAAAGTGCCTATGAGAAAATATCTTTAGGGGCAACACTTGTTCAGTTAATTACAGGGATGATTTATAACGGCCCACAACTAATTGGTGAAATAAACAAAGGCCTTGTAGAGATGATGGAAAAAGATGGATTCCAAAATATTTCTGAGGTAGTTGGTTGTAGGGCAGACAAATAATTAAGAATTGAGAGGTTCCACAATAGTAGTTTTGACCTCCAAGACAAATGATTTGACTACTTCTTGCTCGAGCTGTCTCAGTTCAGCTTCTATGTCTAGAAGTTCAAGATATAGCTTGAGATAATCTCCTGGCATGATTACTCTCTAACTTTTAATAGCTTATTTCAAATGTTTCTAAATAGCTTTGTATAGCAATACAAATTTGCTATTTTTTGATATATATATTTATTATATCATATCTCGTCGTAGAGATTACCGTTATAGTTTAACTTTCCAAAGTTTTTTACAAATTGAATACAAATCGAAGGTTTTTCTGCTAAGATATATGTTGATCAAAATAGTTGGTATGAAAAAATATCTAATCCCAGACTCAAGTAATAACTACACCCCACTGCTTTTGCACAGATCAGCTCTAGTTATCTATGTATTGGTAGTTTTTGTTTTTAATATTCTGGTTGGACAACTGGATTTTTCGAAAGCGTATGCTGCTGTAGATGCTTCTACACTTTATGAGTTGCATAACTCGAACCGAGCAAGTAATGGACTTTCAAGTCTGACTAAAAACCAGCAGCTTGTTACTTCTGCTACAAATAAAGCCCAAGCAATGCTAGAGAGTAACTGTTGGGATCATTATTGCCCATCAGGAACTTCTCCTTGGACGTTCATTTTAAATGCTGGTTACGAGTATATCTATGCGGGGGAAAACCTTGGAGAAGGTTTTACAAACAGCAACACACTTA
>CAZZFI010000048.1:0-5955 GCA_964653475.1 uncultured Candidatus Saccharibacteria bacterium
CCAGCAAGTATGTCTGGGATATACTCTGCACCTAGTAATCGAAGTGCACTCGTAGAATCATAGATGTCAGCAAACACATAACTCAGCACAAACAGTGGCGCATTGATGCCTATCAGAACATATAGAATGGAGAAATTTAACTTTATTTTCAAAAATAATTCTTTGAGGGACATCCAGTAAATTTAGAATATTGTAAGCTACAAATTATTGTATCAGTTACACTCGTTCCTGTTTATAGCAGACTATCTCATCTCCTTCTTTTATATCGATATTTGGTTCGAGCATTATTCCACATTCCTCGCCTTTTTTCACTTCTTTTACATCATTTTTCTGCTTTTTAAGTTCGACTATTTTTGCTTCTTCTTCAAGCCGAACATCGTCCCTCAAGATGTAAATCTTGTATCCTTTTACTACGTTTCCTTTTTCTACCGAACAACCCGCCACTCTTTTTCCATTTGATAGAAGGAATACTTGTTTGACTTTAGCCTTTGCCACTTCTACCTCATCATAAACTGGCTCTTCCATTGAATCAAGAACTTCTCCTAACTCATCTAACATTTCGTAAATGATTTCGTAATTTTTTAGAAGCACTTTTTCTTTTTCAGCTATGTCTTGAATCGCTTTTTCGGGGTTTACCTGAAATCCGATAGCAACACCATAAGCATTTTTCGCTGTCTGGATATCTCTTTCAGTAATTTTTCCTACCCCGGAATAAATAACTTTTATTTTAACTTTTTCACTATCGAGATTTTCAAGCTGTTCTGTAACAGCCTCAAGAGTTCCTGCAGTTGAAGTTTTCAGCACAACATTTAGGTATTTGATTTCTTCTTCTGTTTTAGCAGAGCTTATAAGAGAGGCAAGAAGATCTTCGTCTGCATTCAACTCGCCTTCTTCTTCCGTCGGAGTCGTCTCTTGTTTATCTACGATTTCAATGGGTTTAGAAAGAGATTGCTTTGCTTGTTTTTCTTCTTCAAAGAAGTTCACGATTTCACCAGTTACGAGAACTTGATTTAATCCTGTTATCCAAACGGGGTCACCTTGGTTTCCTTCTTCTAATTTGTTTTGGCTTTCATCCAGAAGAGTTCTCACTCTATCAACCTTCCCTTCTCTAGCTATATAATTTCTACTCCCTACTGTACCTGACTGAACAAGGATAAGAGCTACTGGACCAAGATTTTTGTCTAGTGTTGATTCTAAAACAAATCCTTGGGCGACTGTACCTTCGGGAGATTTTCGTTTTTTTAAGTTGTTTAATTCAGCAACAAGTAGGAGATTTTCTAATAGTCCGTCAATGTTTAATTCTTTCCGGGCTGATACTTCTGTAACTATTGTTTCCCCACCATAATCCTCAAGCATAAGTCCTGCACTTGTTAGTTCTTGTTTCAATTTGTCTAGGTTTTTTCCTGGGATATCAATTTTGTTAATAGCAACGACCACAGGAACTCCTGCACTTTTGGCGAATTTTATAGATTCTTTGGTTTGAGGTTGTACTCCATCATCTGCAGCAACAACAAGCAAAACGATATCTGTGACTTTGGCGCCTCTTGATCTCATTTCCGAAAAGGCTTCGTGTCCAGGCGTATCGATAAAAGTCATTTTGTACCCACTGTAATCAATTTGGTGGGCTCTTGTGTTTTGGGTAATCCCTCCAGCTTCAGTATCTACTACCTTTGTTTTGCGAATGGCGTCGAGCAGAGAGGTTTTTCCATGGTTTACATGGCCCATGACTGCAATTATTGGAGTGCGTTCAATATCGAACTGTTTTTTTTTATTTTTTGCTTCTTTCAAAGTTTGGGATATTTAGTATTTATCGGCATTTTAACACAATTACCAGAAAGGGTAAAACTTTTGCAACTTTCTGTTATAATAATTGGCATTCAGAAACGCTAACTGCTAAAGATGGAAAAAAGAGACTACTATGAAATACTAGGACTTAAGAAAGACGCCTCCAAACAGGAGATCAAACGTGCATATCGACGCCTTGCTAAGGAATATCACCCCGATAGAAACAAAGCACCAGATGCCGAAACAAAATTTAAAGAAGTACAAGAAGCTTACGACATCCTCTCGGACGACAAAAAGAAAGCCGCATACGATCAGTACGGACATGCAGGTACACAAGGATTCGGTGGTGGATTCGATTTTAGTGGTGGCGCTTACGATTTCAGTGATTTCTCAGGTTTTGGTGACATCTTCGATCAATTTTTTGGAGGCGGTTTTTCTGGATTTGGTGGTGCTCCAAGACAAAGAGCATCCTCAAGTCGTAGAGGTGCTGACATCGAAGCAACTTTAAAAATCGACTTCATGGAGGCCGTTTTTGGAGGAGAAAAAACTATTGAATACAACCTCAAAGAGGTATGCAAAACATGTAATGGAAAAGGATCAGCAAAAGGAACTTCTCCTGTAACGTGCTCTACTTGTAATGGTCAAGGTCAGGTCAGAAGAACTCAACAAACATTTCTAGGGAATATGCAAACCATTGTTACTTGTCCCGAGTGTCGTGGAGAAGGAACAATTATCAAAGATAAGTGTAGCGATTGCTCTGGAGAAGGAGTACGTAACGTAACAACAAGCTTCAAAGTTAAAATCCCTCAAGGGATTCCTGATGGGGTGACTCTCAGGTTTCAAAATAGGGGGAATGCTGGAACGAAAGGCGGAGCAACTGGTGATCTGTACATAAATATTGAAGTTAAGACCCATGATAAGTTTGAGAGACGAGGAGACGATATCTATATTGAAGTAGAAATTCAGGTACATACTGCTACTCTGGGCACAAAAGCAAAAATTCCAACTGTCCACGGGGAGAAAGAACTAGTAATACCAGCTGGAACTCAACCAGAAACCGTATTGAAAATGCCGGGACTTGGTGCACCAAAGTTTAGAGGAAAGGGGAACGGGGACCAGTATGTAAAAGTTGAAGTGGTAATCCCAACAAAATTATCTGCAAAGCAGAAGAAATTATGGGAGTCACTCTCAAAAGCATAACCACTTAAACTGTCTAATAGTTATCCACAAAAGACAACAGGGTAAGAATCATTGCAAAGAGCCCAGTGTCAAGACATTTCGCAAACCGAAATACTATACTATTTCCTGCTTTGTCAATTTAGTTTGACAATAAAGCGCATTTACCCCTATAATAGTTATCTTCATTTAAAACACGCCCGCAAATGGTTACTTTGCTCGACAATTGTAATTTGGCGATAAGCTTAGATACAAAAAACAACACTCTGCTTATGTCAGACGATGTAGTAACCAAGCAACCCCAGACTGTAAGTCTGATGAGTTTACTTCCTACTCTATTAAACAAATCTCTTAGCTACCCCGAACAGGTTTATAACGAATACAACACCCTATACCATCATACCGATGATTTCCTCTCAGATTCTGAGATCAGTTTCGATCTTATCTATCTGCCAGCAGGACTTTTAGGCATCGAGTACATCAAGTCACATGTATACTACACTTCGACAACAAGTGCTCCAGGAGCATACACCACTATCATTGAAGTTCTTTATGGCAAAATCACTATCATCTTGCAGAAAAACAGAGTTCCAGAAGACGAATTCGAGTTTGATACTTTTGTAGAAGAAGGGTTTTTTGTAAAAGTAGGGGCCGGAGAAAAATGTGCAATCCCCAAGGGATATTTTTTCACTTTCATCAATACTGGAGACACTCCTGCTATTTTTGCAAAGATCAACAAAGAGAGTTCTCATGCTGACTATAACTTACTCAAACGTGAGGGCGGTCTTGCATATTACTGTATTAGGAAAAATGCACGCGCCGAAATTGTATTGAACCCGAGGTATAAAGATACTCCCAATATTCAGAAAGTAAAGCCCGATTTCTTCCTATCGGGATTAGATCTAAATCTATCAAACCCACTCTACGAGATTCTAAAAACACAGAAACAGATACTCGCGGAGATCCTTTGTATGAACTGTACTTGAGAGCTGCAATATCCCAAAATTCTAGTTAAAAGCTAAGGCTTCTCTTGTTAAATATGGATTGACTCGGACAGTCAGTACTGTTATCATTTACTTCTTTCTTCAACACAGAAAAAAGCTACCCAGAACGTACGCGAACCACAATGAAATAGCTTTTTGAAGGAGAAAACAGTTCAGCTGATCCTCAATTGAGGTGCTCGAGCGACTGATTCCATACAACAGAATATTCATTAAAAGCGCTTTTCTTCACCGAAAAGAACTAAGGTGGCACCGCTGTATGCTTATCGAAATACTTGTAGGCGGAATGTTTCAAGCAGAGAGTCCTTGTGTATGTTTATTTACGTAAATATACATTAGGACTTTTTTTTATTTTTAATATACTAACAATGCTTGATCCGAAATTTATAAGAAAAAATGCTGACTTAGTCAGAAGGAACACTTCTGAAAGAGGTGTCGACCCGTCTGTAGTAGATGAATGGTTGAAAGCAGACCACCTGCGTTCGGAATTCCAGACTAAGCTAGAGGACCTCAATCAGCAAAAAAACAGTCTCGCTAAACAAGCAAAAGAAAACACCAATGTAGAATCTATTCGCGAAAAAGGAAGATTGATAAAAGAAGACACAAAAGAAGTTGAAGAAAAGCTTTCCGTAGCCGAGGCGAAATGGAACGAGTTGATCCACAAAATCCCCAATATTCACCGAAAAGAAGTTCCAATTGGAAGCAGTGAAAAGGAAAATGTTGAACTTAGAAAATGGGGGGAGGTTCCTCAATTTAATTTTGAACCGAAAGATCATCTAGAATTAGGTAAAATGCATGATATGATCGACTTCGAAGCTGGTGCGAAAGTCTCTGGTTCACAGTTCTACTTCTTAAAAAATGACGGGGTTAGATTAGAATTAGCATTGTTGCAGTTCGGGATTAACTTCCTGGCAGAAAGGGGATTCACACTTGTTATGACACCTGATCTTGCGAAATCCAGATTTTATCTTGGTACTGGATACAGTCCGAAAGGTGATGAAGCACAGATTTATGAAATAGACGGAGAAGATCTCGGTTTAATCGCCACTGCAGAAGTAACGATGGCTGGAATGCATGCTGATGAGACATTCCAACCGGAGCAATTACCTTTGAAATACGCAGCGATCTCTCATTGTTTCAGAAAAGAAGCCGGTGCATATGGAAAATACTCAAAAGGAATGTATCGAGTTCATCAGTTTACTAAACTTGAAATGTTTATCTACTGCTTACCAGAACATTCTGAGATGATGCACCAAGAGATCCTAAAAGCCGAAGAAGAAGTCACACAAGCACTGGGTATTCCCTACAGAGTGCTCGAAATGTGTACTGGAGACCTTGGAGCAATTGCTTCCCGAAAATATGATCTGGAAGCTTGGATGCCTGGAAGAGGAGATTATGGTGAAATCACTTCAACCTCGAACACCGACGATTTCCAAGCACGAAATTTAAATATAAAAGTTAAAACTGACAACGAGAATCAGCATCTACACATGCTGAACGGAACCGCTTTGGTTACATCTAGAATTCCGATAGCGATACTGGAGAACTTCCAGCAGGAAGATGGTTCAATTTTAATCCCAGAAGTACTCAGACCATATTTTGGGAAAGAGAAGATCGGTTGAGGGAAATAATGCTCTTCAGCGTAAATAAAAGAAGTCTATTTATACTAAAGGATCCACGACAAGAGGAAAACCAATATATAGGGTAATACAAAAACAACCATAGCTTTTATGCTCTGTACTAGGTTATTAGAAAGGTTATCCCTTAATGCAATCAAACTTGACAACCATAATGTCATTTGTAGAGTCGTACTACGAATTAACATTATCGGAGTGAAACAACCTTGGGGGTCGGGGTCACGCATGAACGGAAATTCGCATATGATCATACTGAAGATATAGTAAATTGAGGCTGATAATATCAAATAGATGCTTATTGGTAGCAAGGTTAAGTTGGGAAAATTTTTCTTTGATTTAGATAAAAATACGAAATT